>JADGNU010000014.1 GCA_017883305.1 Candidatus Aminicenantota bacterium
CGGCGGGAGGAATCATGGACATGGAACACAAGCTCGGACTCATCGGCTGCGGCACCGTCGGGCAGGGGCTCCTGCAGATCCTTCACGACAAAAGGGATTATCTTCGCGACGCGTTTGGCTTCGAAGCCAAGGTCGTGGCCATTTCGGACAAGCTCAAGGGCACGCTCCTTGTCCCCGAGGGCATCGACATCCCCCAGGTCCTGGCCCTCCTCGGCGCCGGCAAGGGGCTGGCCGCATATCCGAAGGCGACGCCCGAACAGGTCGAGCCCCTCGATCCGCTGGACATGATCGAGCGCACCGACGCCGACATCATCGCCGAGATGACCTACACCGACATCAAGACCGGCGAGCCGGCGACGAGCTACATCAAGAAGGCGCTTCGCCTCGGGAAGAGCGTCGTCACCTCGAACAAGGGGCCGGCCGCCCTGCATTATCGCGAGATCCAGGAGATGGCCCGCCAGAACGGCCTCCAGTTCCGCATCGAGGGCACGGTCATGAGCGGCACCCCCGTCTTCCACCTCGCCGAATGCGGCCTGGCCGGCAACAGCATCCGCGAGGTCAAGGGCATCCTCAACGGGACGACCAATTTCATCCTAACCAAGATGGAGACCGAGGGCATGGACTACGGCCCGGCCCTGACCCTGGCCCAGAAGCTCGGTTATGCCGAGGCCGACCCGACAGCCGACGTCGAAGGGTTCGACGCCCTGGCCAAGGTCGTCATCCTGTCGAATGTCCTCCTCGGCGGCTCGCTCAAGACGTCCGATGTGCCCTGCAAGGGGATCTCGGCCATCACCAAGGCCGACGTCGAAGCCGCCAAAGCCCAGGGCTTCCGCTACAAGCTCATCGGCCACGCCAGGAAGGAGAACGGCACCGTCACAGCGAACGTCTCGCCCCAGAAACTGTCCTTGTCCGATCCGCTGGCCGGGGTCATGGGCGCCCAGAACGCCCTGACGCTCGATACCGACCTGCTGGGCAAGGTGACCGTCCAGGGCGCGGGGGCCGGGAAGCTCGAAACGGGCTTCGCGATATTGTCGGATATTCTCGCCGTTCACCGCGGCTAGGCCTGGCGGCTTGACGAGGCCCCTCTCTTCTTTATATGCTAGGGGCGCAGTCTCGACTGTGTCATGCCGCTTGCTTTAACCGCGACCATCCGCCTTCTCGAACCCCCGTCTATCCCGAAATGCGCATTGGAGGACCCATGAGTTCCGCCCCGAAACTCTCGCCGGGCGTCCAGAAATACGTCGACTCCGCCCAGCAGCTCCTGGCTCAGCGCGAAACCGCCCTGGCCCGGATGAAAAAGATGAAGTTCGACACCATCGCCGTCCACGGCCTCTACACCGTCGAAGAGGCCCTGGAACGCAACCAGGGGGCCGTCATCGAGCCGCTCTATCTTTCGACCTCCCAGGCTTACGCCGACGCCGACGAGCTCGAAGCCGCCCTGGCCTATCTCATCCCGACCTGGTGCTACACGCGCATCGCCAACCCGACGACCTACTATCTCGAGTGGGTCCTGGCGCTGCTCGAAGGCTACCGCACGGGGTACGACACCTCCTGTCTGGTCACGGCGTCGGGCATGTCGGCCATCGCCGCGGCCGTGGACCCGTTGCTGGTCAAACAGAAAGAGGGGCCGGAGCGGATGAACTTCGTCGCCTGCATCCAGGTTTACGGCGGGACCTTCCAGCTCTTCTCTGTCCGCAAAATGCAGGAGCGCGGCATCGAATGCCGCTGGGTCCAGCATCCGTGGGATATCGAGGAGTGGAAGTCCAAGATCGACGACGAGACCCGCTTCATCTTTATGGAGATGCCTTCCAATCCCCAGCAGTCCTTCACCGACATCAAGGCGCTGGCCGATGCGGCCCATGCCCGGGAGGTCCCTCTCATCGTCGACGCGACCTGCGCGACCCCGGCCCTGATGCGGCCGATCGCTTTCGGCGCCGATATCGTCGTCCACTCCTTGACGAAATCGATCACCGCCGGCGGCTTCGCCATCGGCGGCGCGCTCATCAGCCGCAAGCCCATCACGACCAAGGTCAAGAACGACCATCCCCTGTTCAAAGAGAGCTTCGCGGAATACGTCAAGTTCCTGCCCTACCGCGACAACGGACCGGCCGCCGCGCCCGTCAACGCCCTCTTCGCCCTGAACGATCTGCGCACCCTGCGCTCCAAGATGGACCTCGTCAGCGCCAACTGCCAGAAAGTCGCTGAATTCCTCCAGAAACATCCCCGCGTCTACCAGGTCGATTATCTGGGCCTGCCGACGTTCCCGCTTCACGAGGTGGCCACCAAGTACATGAAGCTCGCAGATTCCGACGACGGGACGGGCCACGAGATCAATCGCTACGGCCACCTCATGAGCTTCCGCGTCGACGGGCCGCCGGAGAACGCCCGCAAGGTCTTCGATCACTTCAAGATGATCTACCGGGCCACCGACCTCGGGCGGATCAAGAGCGTGGCCACGATCCCGGCCATCTCGACCCACCAGCAGCAGGGCGAAGAGGCCCGAAAGATGGCCGACGTGCCGCCCCAGCTCATCCGCCTTTGCGTCGGCGCGGAACACCCCGACGACGTCATCGCCGACGTCGATCAGGCTTTGAAATCGCTTTAAGACCGGAACGAGGCAGGAGATCGCTATGGCCGATGAAACGAAGACGACCGGATACAGGGGCCGCTGGGCCTTCGTCGATCTGACCGACCGGACCGTCCGCATCGAGCCCGCGGATCCGGCCTACGGCCGCGACTATGTCGGCGGCCGCGGCCTCCAGGCCCGGCTCCTGGCCGACCACCTGGAGAAGACGGGCCCTATCACGGATCCGCTATCTCCCTCCAACAGGATCATCATCGGCTCGGCCGCCCTTAACGACACGGCGGTAGCCACGGCCGGCCGCGGCTCCTGCTCGTTCGTCGGGACGATGGCCCGCTCGCCGGAAGCCGCTCCCTGGATCCCCGGCCACAAGCCCGTTTTCGGGCTCGTCTCCCACTCGAGCGCGGGCGGCCTTTTCCCCAACATGCTCAAGCGGGCCGGGTTCGACCAGATCATCATCGACGGCCGGGCGGACCGTCCCGTGCGCCTGGCCGTCGTCCACGGAACTTGTCGCATCGTCGACGCGGAGGACGAGCTCTTCGAGACCGTCGCAGGCCGGAGCGTCCCCCGGGCCGCCTCGACCATCACCGACGCGCTCACCGCCGGGCTCAAAGGATCGTCCACCCTGACCGCGGGGCCGGCTGGCTGGAACCTGGTCGATTTCGCCTGTCTCACCGCCGACCGCCATCGGAACTTCGGGCGCGGCGGCGCCGGCGCCGTATTCGGATCGAAGAACCTCCTGGCCGTCACCGCGCTCGGCAACGAAGCGATCAGCTACGCCGACCCCGAGGCCTTCCGGAAGTTCGGCCGGGAGCTCGACGACCTGATCAAGGCCAGTGTCAACGACCCGACGCGGACGGCATCGTTCCGCCCGACGACGGGGACGACCTGGTGGCTCGACCGCGCCTTCAACGGCCGCTACCTGGGCACGAACGGCGGATACCTGCCGTGGCACAACTTCGACGAGGGGGCTTTCGACCCGGCCGACTTCGAAAAGATCTCGACCGAGGCCTTCCTGGCCATCTCCGAGAAGCACAATGTCTGCAACAAGTGCCGGCACATCTTCTGCACGCGCGTGGCCAAGGTCGAGTCCGGTCCTTACGCGGGCGAAGGCGTGCGGCCGGAGTTCGAGACGATCGCCCTCTGGGTCAACTGCGGCATCCTTGACCGGGAAGCCATCTTCCACATGAACGCGCTCTGCAACGAGCTCGGCCTCGACACGATGACCTTCGGCAGCGTCATGGCCGGTGCCATGGAGCTGGCCGAGAAGGGCCTGCTCCCCGGCCACCCCGGCGCGCCCGTTTTCGGGGACACGTCCGGCATGGTCCGGACCCTCAAGGAGATCGCCTACGCGTCGACCGGCCTGGGCCGGCTCCTCGGCCATTACAGCGACAGGGTCATCGCCGAGCTGGCGGCCGCGGCGCCGGCTTCTCAGACCGACATCGCCTACTCGCTGACCACGGCCTTCGGCGGCCTCGGCTATGCCGGGATCAGCCCCAAGGCCTTCCCGGGGATGTTCACAGCCTACGGCACCTCGAATCGGGGCCGCGGCGACCACACCTATGCCTGGACCGTCCAGGCCGAGGAAGGCGGGCTCAAGGATGCGCGCGACCTGGCCGCCTATGTCGCCGAAGGCCAGGCCGGCAAGGCCCTCGTCGATTCGCTCGGTCTGTGCGATTTCTTCACCGGCGACATCACGGCCGAGCCATTCCTGTCGCTCTATCGCGCTCTGTCCGGGATCGTCTATACGCCCGAGTCTCTGAAGGCCTGCGGCCGGAGGATCTACGCCCTCGAGCGGCGCCTGAACAACGCCCAGGGCCGCGACCGGACCTATGACGCCTTCGTTCCGCCGAAGCTCAGGGTGCCCATGACGCGCGGGGCCCGCAAGGGCGGGGCCGTCGACGAGGCCTTCTACGCCACCGTCCTCGACGCTTATTATCAGGCCTGGGGCTGGACGAAAGACGGGCGGGTCGTCTAATGGAAAAGCTCCTCATCCGCGGCGATCCCGGCCTTCGCTTGAAGGGTGAGGTCCGCATGAGCGGGGCCAAGAACGCCGTCCTGCCGGCGATCGCCGCATCGCTCCTGACGAGCGAGGAGGTCCGCCTCTCGAATGTCCCTCAGGTGAAGGATGTCGAGACCATCCTGACGCTCATCGCCGATCTCGGCGGCTCCTACAGCGCGTCCGGCGACCGCGTGTCCCTGCGCGTCCCGAAGATCCGGTCGGACGAAGCGTCTTACGAACTCGTCCGGGCCATGCGGGCCTCGGTCCTCGTTCTCGGCCCGCTCGTCGCCCGCTTCGGCAAGGCGGTCGTCGCCCTGCCCGGCGGCTGCGCCATCGGCTCGCGTCCGGTCAACCTCCACATCGCCGGGCTGCAGAAGCTCGGCGCCACGATCTCCCTCGAGCACGGCTACATCCGGGCCGAGGCCGACCGCTTGCGCGGCGCCGAGATCGAATTCGAGAAGAAGACGGTCACGGGCACGGAGAACCTGCTCATGGCCGCCGCTCTGGCCAAGGGAGAGACCGTGCTCAAGAACTGCGCCCGCGAGCCCGAAGTCACCGACCTGGCCGTTCTCCTCAACAAGATGGGCGCGAAGATCGATTGGCCGGATGAAGACACGGCCCGCATCCACGGCGTCAAAGAGCTCGGCGGGGCGGCCCACGCCATCATCCCCGACCGGATCGAGACGGGCACTTTTCTCGTCGCCGGAGCCCTGACGGCCGGCGATTTCCTTGTCCGCGGCGTCATCCCCGAGCACGTCGCCAGCATCATCGACAAGCTTCGCTCTTCGGGCGCGTCCGTCGAGCCCGAGGGCGAGGGGACACTCCGGATCGTCGGCGCGAGCGAAGTCCGGCCCCAGGACATCACGACGTCCCCCTACCCGGGCTTCCCGACGGACATGCAGGCCCAGTTCATGGTCCTCCTGACCCAGGCCGCGGGAACGTCGATCATCACCGAGACGATCTTCGACCGGCGCTTCTCCCACGTCAACGAGCTCGTCCGCCTCGGCGCGTCGATCGAGGTCCAGGGGGACAAGGCGATCGTCAAGGGCAAGACACCGCTCTCCGGGGCCGAGGTCGTGGCCACGGACCTCAGGGCCTCGGCCGCCCTTGTGCTGGCCGGGCTCGTCGCCACCGGAGAGACGACCGTCACGGAGATCGAGCACCTCGACCGCGGCTATGAGCGCATCGAAGAGAAGCTGCGCGGGCTCGGCGCCTCGATCGAGAGGGTCAAGTCTTGAGCGGCCCGCAGGCCGCCGGCTGCCTCTTCTGCCGGATCGTGCGCCGCGAGACGCCGGCCAAGATCCTGTTCGAGGACGAGCGCGTCCTGGCCTTCGAGGACATCCGGCCCCAGGCCCCGGTCCACGTCCTGGTCATCCCCAAGGCCCACGTGGCCTCCCTCAACGACGCCTCCGAGGGCTCGCAAGCCCTGCTCGGCGAGCTGCTTTTTGCGGCGCGCCGGGCGGCCCTGGAAAAGGGGATCGGCGAGACCGGCTATCGCGTCGTCCTCAACACCGGCCGGGACTCCGGGCAGGCCGTTTCCCACATTCACTTCCACGTCCTCGGCGGGCGGCGCCTCCAGTGGCCGCCGGGGTGACGAGGGGACGCCCGTACGGCGGCACGGCATGGCCTACCTCATCGACGGCAACAACCTGCTCGGCCGCATCGCCCCGCACGAGCTGCGGGAGCCGTCGGGCCGCGACGGACTCGTCGCCCGGCTCCTGGCCTTTCAGCGCGTCACCCGCGCCCGCATCCACCTCGTCTTTGACGGGAACCCCGAAGCGACGCCGACGGACATCGTCGTCAACCCGAAGTTCACCATCCACTTTCCCGGCGAGGGCCAAAGCGCGGACGACGTCATCAAGGACATGGTCGGCCGGCAGACGGACCGCCGCCGTTTCTTCGTCGTCAGCTCCGACCGGGCGATCCGGGAGGTGGCCAAGAAGAGAGGGCTCGAGGCCGTGACCTCCGATGTGTTCGCCCGCGAGCTCAAGGCGGCGATCAAGGAAGGGAAGAAGCGGCGCGAGCTCGAAAAGCGGACCGAGGCGCCGACCCACCTCGAGATCGATCTCTGGGACGAGATGTTCAGGACCAAACGATGAAGAGATACTCGATCGTCGGCGCAGGACGGCTGGGGACAGCGCTCGGCGCGGCCCTCGCCCGGCGCGGCTGGCAGGCCGAGGCGATCATCGACCGGGACGCGCGGGCGGCCGGGGAAAGCCGTCGCATCATAGGGTGCGGGCGGGCCTCGACATCGCTGGCCGCGGCGGCCAAGGCCGGCGGGACGGTCATCATCGCCGTTCCCGACGATGCCGTGGGCGGCGTCGCCGCCGCATTGGCGCGCGCGAAAGGCTCATGGGCGGGCCGCACGGTTTTTCACACGAGCGGACTCCTTTCCGCCGCCGTCCTCGGGCCCCTCGCCCGACGTGGGGCCCTGGTCGCCTCCCTCCATCCCGTCCAATCGTTTCCGCGGAAGGATGTCCCGTCCTCGGTCTTCAAGGGCATCACCTGGGGACTCGAAGGCGATGCCGCGGCGTTCGATAAAGCGGAAAGGATCGTGCGCGCTCTCCGCGGCAACATCCTGCTCCTTTCGGCCAAAGACAAGGCGATCTATCACGCAGCCTGCGCCCTCGCTTCGAACGCGCTCGTCGCGCTGGAGTGGACGGCCGCGGAGGTCCTCGGAAAGGCGGGGGTGTCGCTGGAAGACGCCCCCGGCATGCTCGGACCCCTCGTACAAGGAACTTTACAGAACGTAAAATCATTTGGGCTGGAAAAGGCCTTGACCGGGCCGGTCGTCCGAGGGGATGTCGCCACCGTCCGGAAGCATCTGGAGGCCCTCGAAGGCGACCAGGCGGCGAGAGAGGTCTATGCGGTCCTGGGGAAGCAGATCTTGGTCCTGGCCGCGCGGCAGGGACTGCCGCCGGGACGCGTCAGAGCATTGAAGCGTCTGCTCGAAGGTAGATGACCTCCTCCTCGAGACGGACGCCAAACATCTTATAGACGATTTCTTTGAGTTCCGCCGCCAGGGCGAGGACGTCGCTCGACCGGGCGTTCCCCTTGTTGATGATGAAGTTGGCGTGGTTCTCATAGACCGCCGCGTCCCCGACCGCGAGGCCGCAGGCGCCCGCCTGTTGGAGCAGCGTGCCGGCGGCGATCCTCGCTCCAGTCCCGGAAGAGGAGTTCTTGAAGTAGCTCCCGGCACAGGCCGTGCCCAGGGGCGGGTGTTTGGCCCGCCGCTTTTCGAGGATGTCGCGGATCTTCGCCTCGGACTCGCGGCTGTCCCCCGGAGAGCACAGGAGGGTCGCCGAGAGGACGATGCCGGGGCTCTTCTTGAGGGCCGAATCCCTGTAGCCGAACCCCATCTCCTCCCTGGAAAGCGTCTCTTTCTTGCCCCCCGGCCGGAGAACGGTCGCCGACTCGAGAACCTCCCCGATGCTCCATCCGTAGGCCCCGGCGTTGCCGAAGACGGCGCCCCCTACGGTGCCCGGGATGCCGGCCAGGAACTCGAGGCCGCAAAGGGAGGCGCCGAGGGCCTCGCGCAGGACGCACGGGAGCCCCGTCCCCGAGAGAACGGACATCCGGATCTCCCCCAGGACGACCCCCTCCAGGCGGTTGCGAACGATGAGCCCCCTGTAGCCGGAGTCGTCGAAGAGGATGTTGTTCCCTCCCCCGATCACGTAGAACGGGTAGCGCTGGGCCACGGCCAGGGAGACGGCCGCCTCGAGCTCCCCCTCTGTCCGGGCCTCGAAAAAGAGGTCGGCCGGGCCCCCGATGCCGAAACTTGACATGGCGGACAGGGGCACGTTTTCCGAGGGGGGAGTTCCGATCCTCTCGAGAAGAGCCTCCCGAAAGAGGGTTTTCGGGTCCATGGCGAATATTATACCCTACTCTTGGCATATTTTTTGCTATAATTTAGGCGTGTAAAGCGTGAATGTTGACAAAGATAGGGATGCGGGCTATGATTCCAGAAATTTTGGAGAGAGGTCAATGATGAAAAGGACAATTCTCGCGACCGTGACCTTGATGTTCGCTCTCGCCGGCCTCGCGGTCGCGCAGAGCGCCGACGAGGATTACCTCAAGGCCATGCAGATCTCGGATAATTGCGCCAAAGTCCAGGCGCTCGACGCTTACATCTCGAAGTACGCCGGCCAGGGCACGACCAACGAGCACTGGGCGTACGCTTACTACTGCCTGACGCCTTGCTCTTCGAAGTCGGGCCAGAAGGCGGCCGAATACGGCGAGAAGGCCATCGGCATGCCCGGTCTCGACGAACAGACGAAGCTCGGGCTGATGGTGACGATCCCCGGGCTTTACAACAGCATCGGTCAAACCGACAAGGCCGACGCCGCGGCCCGCAAGATCATCGACTATGGCAAGGGCCAGAGCGATCCCAAGACCGCGGCCAAGCTCCAGGCCGGCGGTTACTTGATGATCGGCCAGTTCGCGGAAAAGGCAGGCAACTACGGCAAGGCCGCCGAGAACTACATCACCGCCTACGGCATCCTCAAGGACCCGAGCATCTCCAAGCAGCTCAACGGCCTGGCGGCCACCCTCTACAAGAACCAGAAGTTCGCCGAAGCGGAACAGGTCTTCCGGCAGTTCTATGCCGCCGACAAAGGTCCCGAGAGCGCCGCGCTCCTCGGCCAGACCCTCTACAAGCAGAACAAGGTCGACGAGGCGCTGGCCATTTACAAAGAAGGCTACGCGATCAAGAAGACCCCCGCGTTGGCACTGAACATCGCCATCATCCTGAACAAGGAAGTCAAGGCCAAGCCGGCCCTGACGAACGAGACGATCAACGCCCTGATCGAAGCCTCCCTGCTCAACCCGAAGGAATCCAAGAACCTCCTCGGCGCGGCCGAATACCTCTTCGTCGGCCAGGACAAGGATCTCGCTTCGAGTAACGATAAGATCGCCGAGCACAACAAGGCCATCGAGGAGTTCAACAAGACCATCGGCACCAAGTTCGAGGGCAAGAGCGAGGAAGACCTGTCCGACGCCGACAAGCGGCTGCTCAAGACACTCCAGGGGAACATCGAGACTGAGAAGCAGGCCATCGCCCAGATTCAGGCCGGCCAGAAGGGCGTCAGGGACAAATTCAACGCCCTCGTCGCCCAGGTCAAGACCCGGCTCGGAAAGTAAGTCCGCGCTCGGAAGCCGGCCGGCTCACGACACCCACCGCTCCGGCCCCCCAGGGGCGGGCGGCAAGAGTCATCGATAGACAGAAGGAGGGAAGACGTGTCCTCCTCTCCCGCCGGGCCCAAGGACCGCGCCCGGGCCGAGGCGTTGCGCCGCAAGATCATCCTCCACGAGCGCAAGTACTACGTCGAGAACGATCCCCAGATCTCCGATGAGGAGTTCGACCGCCTCGTCCGCGAGCTCCGCGACCTCGAGGCCCGCTTCCCCGAGCTGGTGACGCCGGAATCCCCCACCCAGAGGGTCGGGGGAAAGCCCGTCGAGGGCTTTCCCACCGTCGTCCACCGGACGCCGATGATGAGCATCGACAACGGCTACACCGAGGATGAGATCCGCGAATTCGACCAGCGCGTCCGCAAGATCCTCCCGGAGAAGCCAATCGCCTACACCGCCGAGCTCAAGATCGACGGCCTGAGCATGTCCATCCTCTACCGAGACGGCAAGTTCGTCCGCGGCGTTACCCGCGGCGACGGTGTCCGCGGCGACGACGTCAGCGCCAACGTCAAGACCATCCGCTCCCTGCCGCTGACCATCGAACGCGAAGGAGAGGTCGAGGTCCGCGGCGAGGTCTATCTCCCGTTCCGCTCGTTCCGGGCCATCAACCGCGAGCGCGAGGAGGCCGGCCAGGCGCTCTTCGCCAACCCGCGCAACGCCGCCGCCGGCTCCGTCCGGCTCCTCGACCCCCGGGAGGTGGCTTCGCGCAACCTCAGCATCTTCCTCTATTATCTTTTCATCGACGGCCGGGAGGAGCCAAGCCAGTGGGGCGCCCTGAAGGAGCTCCGGGAGCTCGGCTTTCCGACCAATCCGAATTCGCGGTTCTGCAAGACGATCGAGGAAGCCCTGGCCTACTTCCGGGAGTGGAACGCAAAGAGGGACAGCCTCGAGTACGACGCCGACGGCATCGTCATCAAGGTCGACGACGCCGGAGAACGCCAGGCGCTGGGGACGACGGCCAAGTCTCCGCGCTGGGCCATCTCCTACAAGTTCCCGGCGCGTCAGGCGACGACCCGGATCAACGACATCCTCATCCAGGTCGGCCGCACCGGCGCTCTGACGCCCGTGGCCGTGCTCGAGCCGGTCAAGCTTTCGGGGACGACGATCAGCCGCTCGACCCTGCACAACGAAGAGGAGCTCCGGCGCAAAGACTTCCGCATCGGCGACTACGTCCTCATCGAGCGAAGCGGGGACGTCATCCCCCAGGTCGTCTCGGTGATGAAGGACCGGCGCCCCCGCGGCGCCAAGCGGTTCGCCTGGCCCAAGCGCTGCCCCGTCTGCGGCTCGAAGGTGTTCAAGCCCGAGGGCGAGGTCATCTCGCGGTGCGAGAATACGTCCTGCCCGGACCGCATCCGTGAATCCATCCTCCATTTCGCCGCCCGGCGGGCGATGGACATCAACGGCCTGGGCGAAGCGATCGTCGACCAGCTCCTGGCCGCCAAGCTTGTCCGCTCGATCCCCGATCTCTACGGGCTGAGCCTCGAAAGCCTCACGGCCCTCGAGCGGATGGGGGTAAAGAGCGCCGGCAATCTCCTCGACGAGATCGAGGCCTCGAAGTCGCGCGGCTTGGCCCGGCTCCTCTTCGCTCTGGGCATCCGTCACGTCGGGGAGCGGCTGGCCCAGACGCTGGCCGCCCGCTTCAAGACCCTCGAAGCCCTCGAGGCGGCCGGCCGGGAGGACCTCCTCCGAGCGGAGGACGTCGGCCCCAAGGTCGCCGAGAGCATTCTCTTCTTCTTCGCTCAGCCGGAGAACAAGGATGTCCTCCATCGGCTCCGCCAGGCGGGGGTGAAGGACAGGATCGCGGCGGAAACGGCCGGGCCCAAGCCCCTCGCGGGTCAGATCTTCGTCATCACGGGAACGCTTCCCGGCCTGAGCCGGGACGAAGCCCGCGATCTCCTGGAGGGACAAGGGGCCGAAGTGGGGTCGTCGGTGACCCGGAAGACGACCGGGGTCATCGTCGGGGAATCGCCGGGGTCCAAGCTCGACCGGGCCCGCGAACTCGGCGTCCGGACGATCGAAGCGAAGGAGTTCCTCGAGCTAGTCGGCCGGAAGTCTTAGCTACTTCTTCTTTTTCTTCGACCCGAAGAAATCCAGACCGAAGATCGTCTTCGACGTTTTTTTCCGCCCGCCGGTGAGCTCCTCGAGGGCCTCCCGGGCCGAGGCGTGATCGGCATCGACTTCCAGGGCCTTTTCGAGCTGCTTGACCGCCTTGGTCTGCAGGCCCTCGGCCTTGTAGAGGAGGCCGAGGCCGACGTAGCCTTCGGGATTCCAGGGTTCGAGTTGGATGGCCTTCAGGAAGTCCTGCTCGGCCTTCTTGACGTAGGGCGGCATCTTCGACTCGCACATCGCCAGGAGCAGGAAATAATCGGCCTTGTCCCGGCGCATCCGAACGGCCTCCTCGAGGTAGGCGATGGCCTCGTCGTAGCGTCCCTGGGCGTGCAGGGTCTTGCCCTGGCGGAACTTGGTGTCGGCCTTCTTGAAGGTGTCCTGGGCATCCTCCTGGGTCGAGACCTGGCCGGACTTGGCATCGTAGACCCGCCGGGAGTCCTTGTTGCTGAGGACGCGGTAAGCGTTGGTGATGCCGTCGAAGACCTCGTCGATCTGGGCCTTGAACTCGGCGGCGATCTGGCGGTCGAAGCGGTCGGGATGGAAGCGGCGGGCCATCTGGAAATAGGCCTTCTTGACCTCCTCGTCGGTGGCCGTCTTCGGAATGTCCAGGATCTGGTAGAGCGTCATCGACGGCAGGGTGTCCCGGAAGGTCAGGACCTCGGCGATCTGCCGGGGGACGTCCTCGTGGGACTCGCTCGCCGGCCTCAGCCGTGTTTTGATGTCCGGGGCCGCTTCGGGAGCGGTCTCGTCACCCTCGAGGTCGACGACGCCGAGGCAGTAGAAGAGGTAGAGGCTCTTCCAGTACTGCTCGGCCGGCATAGTCAGCGTCCGCAGGATGACCTCGGCCGCATCCTTTCCATTGACCTTGTCCAGGATGTCCTTCTCCTCGATGGTCAGGAGATAGGCATAGGTTTTCCGGCCGAGAACGGGGGTCCTGCGGGCCAGGAACGACTGCAGGTGCGGGGTCGGCTGCATCCGGCGAATGCCGTATTCGATGAGCAAGGGCACGCTGACCCGCGTGTCGCCCGAGTTGCCGGCGAACTCGTCGTGGGCCTGGAATTCGATCTCGGCGTCGAAGAAGGCGAAGACGTTGAGGATGCTCTCGCGGATCTGGTGGCCCAGGGCCTCGGCCAGGTCGTCCTCGGAGATGACGCCCTGGGTCTTGAGGACCTCGCCGATGTTCTTGTTGGGCTCGATGAACTCGTCGATCCGGGCGTGCTCCTCCTTGGAGAGTCGGTCGAGCTTGAAGAGGACCTCGCCCAGGCGTTCGCCCGGCTGGTTCGTCTTGACCTGGAAGATCGCGCCCTTGTCAAAAAAGAAATACTTGAGGATCTCCCCGCGGCGGAAGATCAGGCTGCCGGTCTTCTTGTTGAAGAAGATGTCCCGCAGGCGGATCGCGATATGGTTCATGTCGCTTCGAATCCTCAAGAAGTGTCAACTATAATCCAAATCGCCCTGGGTTTTCAACTTGCCATCGGCCCACTGGGGTTTGAATGGCCGGCGGGATTGCCCCTCGCCAGGCTCGGGACTACCCGCCAAGCGAGTTTGTAAGGGCGGCGGGATTGCCCCTCGCCAGGCTCGGGGCTACCCGCTAAGCGAGTTTGTAAGGGCGGCGGGTTTGCCCCTCGGGCCACCCTCGGGACTACTTGAGGGCTGTTCTGACCCCCTCGGGTTTGAATGGCCTGCAAGTTTGTGCTAATTATGGCCCATGAAGATCGCGCTTGCACAAATCGCGCCGAAGCTGGGGGACGTCGAAGCCAATATCGACACCCACTTGGAGATCATCGACAAGGCCCGTAAACAGAAGGTCGATCTCGTCTGCTTCCCCGAGCTGGGGCTGACGGGCTACACGCTGAAGGATCTGGTCGAAGAGGTGGCCCTCGACCCGGCCTCCGACCCGAGGTTCCGCAGGATCGTCGCCGCCACGAAGGGCCTCTCGGCCGTCGTCGGCTTCGTCCTGGAAAGCCCGGAGGACCGGGGGCTGTATTACAACGCGGCCGCCTTCATCGCGGACAGCAAGGTCGTTCACGTCCACCGCAAGGTCTTCCTGCCGACCGGCGGGATCTTCGAAGAGGCCAAGTTCTTCGCCCCGGGACGGGATTTCCGGACCTTCAAGGCGCCCTTCGGCCGGGCGGGGCTTCTCATCTGCCGCGATTTCCTCCAATACGGCTCGAGCTATGTCCACTATGCTTCCGGCGCCGACCTGATCATCTGCATCTCGGCGGGCCCGGGCCGAGGCGTCGCGGGCGGCCAGGCCTTCGAGACGAGCCGGATGTGGGAGCTCATGGGCGAGGCCGTCTCGTATTTCTCCACGGCCTTCGTCCTCTACACCAACCGCGTCGGCAGCGAGGACGGCGTGACCTTCGCCGGAGGCTCGTTCGTGTTCGCCCCCGGCGGCCGGCTCGTCGCCCGGGGGTCCTCGATCGACCCGGAGCTCGTCGTCTGCCGGATCGACCTGGCCGATGTCCGGGAGGGCCGCCGGAAATGGCTGTTCAAGCGCGACGAGAAGCCCGAGGCGATCTGGAGGTCCCTTGAAAGGATCGTCCGTGCCCCTGAAGATTAACGCCGCGTTCGTCGAAAAGATCCTCGTCGCCTTCATCCGGGACGAGCTGGGCCGCTGCGGCTGCGCGAAAGCCCTCGTGGGGCTCTCGGGAGGACTCGATTCGGCGGTCTGCGCTACCCTGGCCACCCGGGCCCTGGGACCGGAGAACGTGCTGGGCTTGATCATGCCCTATGGCCGGGCCTTTTCCGACGACGTCCGGGGCGCGGCCGCCCTGGCCCGGAAGCTCGGCATCCGCCACGAGAAGATCGATATTGCGCCCCAGATCGACCTCTATTTCGCCGCCCACCCGACGACGAGCCGGGTCCAGCGGGGGAACAAGATGGCCCGCGAGCGCATGTCGATCCTCTATGATTTTTCCGTCCGGGAGGGCGGTTTCGTCCTCGGGACGAGCAACAAATCCGAGCTCCTCGTCGGCTACGGCACGGTGTACGGCGACATGGCCTGCGCCATCAACCCCATGGGCGACCTCTACAAGACGCAAGTCCGTGAGCTAGCCGCCCACCTGCGCATCCCGGCAGCCATTCGGAGCAAGGCCCCAACCGCGGGCCTATGGCCGGGCCAGACTGATGAGGCCGACATCGGCCTTCCCTACGAGGAACTGGATCTCATCCTCCACGGCCTCGTCGAAGGCCGAAAGAGCCGCCGCGAGGTGATCGAGGCGGGACATGCCGCGGCCGTCGTCGACCGCGTCCTCCGGATGATCAAGAGGTCGGGGTTCAAGCGGGCACTGCCGCCGATCGCCAAGCTCTCGATCCGCTCCGTAGGTCACGATTTCCTCTATCCCTACGATCGGGGAAAATAGGCCGTGGCCGGCCGCCTCTACATCGTCGGGACGCCGATCGGCAATCTCGAGGATATCACCCTGCGGGCCCTGCGCATTCTCGGCGAGGTCGAGGCCATCGCCTGCGAGGACACGCGGCAGACGGTCAAGCTCCTGAACCGCTACGGGCTCCAGAAGCCGCTCCTCAGCTATTTCCACCCCCGAGAGGGACAGCGCATCCCCGAGATCATCCGGCTGCTCAAGGAGGGGCGGGATGTCGCTCTCGTTTCCGACGCGGGAACGCCGGGCATCTCCGACCCCGGGTTTCCGCTGATCCGCGAGGCGCTCAAGGAAGGGCTCCTGGTCGTGCCGGTCCCCGGGCCCTCGGCCGTGACGACGGCTCTGTCCGCCGCCGGGCTGCCGACCCACCGCTTTCTCTTCGTCGGGTTCCCGCCGCCAAAGAAGACCGGCCTGCGGAAGTTCCTCAAAGCCCTGGCCGGGGAGGACGCCACCCTCGTCTTCTACTTGCCGACGCGGAGACTGGCCGAGTTCTTGGGCGCAGTCATGGAGCTCCTTGGAGACAGGCGGGTCGTCGTGGCCAGGGAGCTGACCAAGATCCACGAAGAATTCCTCAGGGGGGCGGCGTCGGAGCTCCAAGCGGCCGTCGGATCTCGGACTATCAAGGGCGAGGCGACCGTTCTCGTCGAAGGTTCCCGCTAGCTTCGCCGGGGACCTCCATAGCAAATACTTGACAAATGTTAACTCAGATATTATATTGATATCTAACTAAGATATCAAGAAACGGAGGTTTCTATTGGCTATCATCAGATGGGATCCCTATAGGGATATGATCACCCTGAGGGACAGAATGAACAGGCTCTTCGAGGACATGCCCGGTTCCAAGGGCGAGGAGAATGACCTCTTGACCCACACCTGGACCCCCTCGGTCGATATCTACGAGACCGAGAACGAGGTCGTTCTCAGCGCCGAGATCCCCGGCGTCGATGAGAAGGACGTCGAGATCAAGGTCGAGGACAATAACCTGACCCTTCGCGGCGAGCGGAAATTCGAGAAGGAAACGAAGGAAGAAAACTACCACCGAATCGAGCGCTCATATGGCTCGTTCTTCCGGTCCTTCGCCCTGCCGAGCTACATCGATCAGGACCGGATCGAAGCCGAGCACGAGAACGGCGTCCTCAAGATCCGGATGCCCAAGCGGGCCGAGCTCAGGCCACGCAAGGTCAAGATCCTGAAGCCCGTTCAGATCACGGCCGAGAAGCCGAAGAAGTAAGCGGCGCTTCGTCACGGAGAGGGCGGTTCCCTCGGGAGCCGCCTTTTTTATGCCTGAGCCAGTGTGATCGCCCTGACTTCTTTCGCCCCAGCCTCTTTCAAAACCCTCGCGCATTCACGGATGGTCGCCCCGGTCGTGGTGACGTCGTCGACGAGGATAATCGTCCTCCCCTGGACCTTGTCCGCATGCTTGACCGCATAGGCGCTCCGGACATTGCGTTCGCGGTCGGCCGCGCGCAGACCCGCCTGGGCCGGGCGGTTCCGGGTCTTGACCAGCGCTCCCGTGAGGACGCCCAGCCCGCGCCGCAGGCCCAGGTCCCGGGCCAGGAGGAGGGACTGATTGAACCCCCTGTCCCTCTTGCGCGAAGGATGGAGCGGGACGGGGACGAGAAGGTCCGCGTTCTCCCAGAGGGTCTGGTCCGCGCCCAGGCACGAATCGGCGAACCGGGCCAGGGGCCGGCTGAGCGGGGCGTACTTCCGGTACTTGAAGATCAGGATGACGTCTCTGAGGGTGCCCCCATAGACCCCGCAGGACCGGTGCGCCGAAAAGGCCGGGGCTCGGCCCGCGCAGCGGGCGCAGAGATGATCGCCACCGGAACCCTCATGGAATCGCCCGCACCGGGGGCAGATCGGCCCGCCGCGCGGGGCGAGCTTGGCCAGGCAGGCGCCGCAGACGATCTTCTCCCCCGCTTCTTCGAGGGGCTCCCGGCAGATATGGCAAAAGGACGGGAAGATGAGCAGCCCGGCCAACCGGACCACTCCGGCCGCTCCGGCCCGAAACGAACGGGTCACTGGGCTCTGAGCTCTTCCTCTGTCTTCTGCTGGCAATCGATGCAGTAGGGCGTCCAGGGAACGGCCACGAGCCTTTTCCCGCCGATGTCCGTCTGGCAGCTCTGGCAAACGCCGAATTCGCCGTGCTCGAGCCTCTTGAGGGCCTCGTCGATCAGCAGGAGCGTCTCGCGGTCGCTGTCCGACAGGCTGAGGAGGAATTCTTTGGTATAGGAGGTCTCCGCCTTGTCGACCAGGTCCTGGGCGACGTTGGAGTCCATCTCCTTGCTCTCCGTGATGGTGTCGGTGAGCTTGCGGGTGATGCTCTCCTTCTTGGCGGCCAGCAGCCTCCGGAAATCATCTTTGTCTTTCTTGTTCAGCTTTCGAGGCATCGGTCCAATCCCTTCATTTGGCGTAGTGCCGGCCCCCGACGACGGTCAGGGCCCGGTAGACCTGTTCGAGCAGGACGACACGGGCGAGCTCATGGGAGAAGGTCATGCGCGACAGCGACATCGTCAGATCCGCCCTGTCCCGGATCCGGTCCGCGAGCCCGAGGAAGCCGCCGACGACGAAGGCCAGCGGTTTTCCCGAGTCCGATTCCCGGCCGCGGAGGAAACGGGCGAATTCATCGGATGTCATCTCCTTCCCGTGATCGTCGCAACAGATCACGAAAGCTCCTTCGAAATATTTTTCGAGTCCGCGCGCTTCGAGGTCCTTGATCTTGCCGGCGTGCTTTTCCTCCAGCCCGCGGGCCTCGCGCGTCTCGATGATCTCGACCGCCGCGAGGGACCCGATGCGCGCCTCATAAAAACCCTGCAACCCCCGGAACTCGGGACTCTTCGTCCTGCCGGGCCAGAGGAATTTCAGGCGCATCGCCGAAAACGCCCTAACACAATAACGATTCGATATCGGCTTGTCAACCCCTGCGCTCCAATGCCGGCGGCCGGGGGGCCGGGGCGGTTCAGAAGTCGAGGCGGGGCGCGTCGCCCCAGAGTTTTTCGAGGCCGTAGCGATCCCGGGCGGCCCGGGAAAAGATGTGGACGACGAACGAGCCGTAGTCGAGCAGGACCCAATCGGCCGACTCGCGCCCCTCGACGCTGAGCGGCCGGTGCCCGGCCGGCTTGAGCGCCGCTTCGATCGCCTCGGCGACGGCGGCGTTCTGCCGGGACGAATTCCCGTGGCCGATCAGGAAGAAGTCGGTGAACGAGGTGAGCTCCCGCAGGTCGAGGACGCAGAGGTCCTCGGCCTTCCGGCCCAGGGCGGCCTCGACGGCCAGACGGACCTCGGCGGGCAGGTTTCTCTTGGTGAATCGCTTCTTTTTCTCTTCTGGCATGGCTTCTAACGACCTCGATAGAGTTGATGTTCCTGGATATAGGCGGCCACCGCGCGGGGCACGAGCCCCTCGAGGGATCCGCCGCGACGGACCCGGTCCCGGACGGCCGTTGAGGACACATCCAGGGCCCGGATGGGGACGAGGATGATGCGGAAGCGGGGCGGGACGGGACCGGCCAGGCTCCCGGCCTCGGCCAGCGGTCCGATCGCGCCGCGGAGACGCCCGGCGAGAACGCCCGCGGCGCGCTCGAGCTCGAAGCCCGGCCTCCCGGTCACGATGAAGAGACACTCGGCCAGGACCTTCTCGTATTCGTGCCACGTCCCGATATCGAGAAAGGCGTCGATCCCGACGATGAAGAACAGCCGCGCGGCCGGCGACAGGGCCCGGATCTTGCGCAGGGTCCGGATGGAATAGGACTTGCCGCGCGCCTGGACTTCGATCGGCGAGACCTCGAACCCGGCCCGCCGCCGGCAGGCCAGCTCGACCATGCGCAGCCGATCGGCCGCCGGGGCGGCTCCGCCCCCGGCCTTGTGCGGCGGGATGTACGAGGGAATGAAGAGGATGCGGTCGAGCCGGGCCAGGCGCCGGACCTCGGCGGCGGCCCGCAGGTGTCCGAGATGGATGGGATCGAAGGTCCCGCCGAAGAGACCGATCGTCTCCATTACGCCCCGCGCTTCTCCGCGAGTTCGTCGAGCATCCGAGCCACGGCCTCGACCAGCGGCTTGAGTCCGTCCTTCTTGAGCGCCGAGATGGCGAAGACGGGGATCTTCTTGCGCGAGGCCATGCGGCGCAGGCGGACGAGACGGGATTTGTCGGCGCCGAGGAGATCGACCTTGTTGGCCGCCAGGATCTGGGGCCGGGCCGCGACCTCGGGCGAGAAGGCCTCGAGCTCCTTCATGATGACCCGGAAATCCTCGACGGGGTCCCGGCCCGAATACGGCGAGACGTCGATGATATGGACGAGGAGCTTGGTCCTCTCGATGTGGCGCAGAAATCGGATGCCCAGCCCTTGGCCCAGGTGGGCCCCTTCGATGAGCCCGGGAATGTCGGCCACCACGAACGAGCGGTACTCGCCGATGTCGACGACACCGAGGTTCGGGGCGAGGGTCGTGAAGGGGTAGTCGGCGATGAGCGGCCGGGCCGCCGAGATGTGCGAGATGAGAGTCGACTTCCCGGCGTTGGGAAAGCCGACCAGGCCGACGTCGGCGATGAGTTTGAGTTCCAGGAAGAACTCCTTTTCCTCGCCGGGACGACCAGGCTGTGATTCGCGAGGCGCCTGGTGGGTCGATGTGGCGTAGGACGCGTTGCCGCGCCCGCCGCGCCCGCCGCGGGCGGCCACGAAGGCCTGGTCATGCAAGGCCAGGTCGGCCAGCACGGCGCCGCCGTCGGTGTCTTTGATCATGGTCCCGACCGGGACACCGAGGCGGACATCGGAGCCGCGTTTCCCGGAACGGTTGGAGCCTTCCCCGGGAGCGCCGTTCTTGGCCTTGATGATGGGATAGAAGCGGAAATAGGCGAGCGAGCTGATGTTCTGGTCGGCGACGAAGGTGATGCTGCCGCCGTTTCCGCCGTGGCCCCCGTCGGGTCCGCCCTTGGGGACCCGGGCCTCGCGGCGGAAGCTGACGCAGCCGTTACCGCCCCTCCCGGCTTTCAGCGTGACGGTGACCTGGTCGACGAACAACGGAGGCGCGACTCTTCCTCAAGCGGTCAGGACGGAGACGACCTTCCCCTTCCGGCCCTTGTCGGAGAACTTGACCGTCCCGGTGGCCAGGGCGAACAGGGTGTCGTCCTTGGCCCGGCCGACATTGAGTCCGGGTTTGATGGGCGTGCCCCTCTGACGGACGATGATCGTCCCGGAGTTGACCTTCTGGCCGCCATGGCGCTTGACGCCCAGCCTCTTCCCTGCGCTGTCGCGTCCGTTCTTTCCGGCTCCGCCGGCTTTTTTATGGGCCATGACTTACTCCTTCTTGGCTTTCTTCGGCTTGGCCGGGGCCGGCTTCTTTTCGGCCTTCGGCTTGGCGGCTTCCTTCTTGGCCTGCTTGGCCTTCGCGGCGGCCTTAGCGGGCTTCGCGGGAGCCGGGGCCTCGGCCGGGGCGGCCGGCTTCGGCTTCGGGGCGGGTTTCTCGACCGGGACGAGCTTCTCTTCGGCCAAGTCCTCGGCCGTGATCTGGGTCCGGTCCGGGGTGATCCGGGTGATGCGGACCTTGGTCAGCTGCTGCCTGTGGCCGCGGGTCCGGCGGTACTGTTTCCTCCTCTTCTTCTTGAAGACGAGAACCTTTTCGTCCTTGAAGTTCTCGAGGACGAGGCCCAGGACCATGGCGTTGTCGAGGACCGGGGTCCCGACCTGGACCGTCCCGCCGTCTTCGATCAGGAGGACGCGATCGAACTGGGCCTTCCGCCCAGGCTCGAGGTCAAGCTTCTCGATGGCCAGGACGTCGCCCGCCTTAACGCGGTACTGCTTGCCGCCTGTCAGGATCACTGCGTACATATGGACCTACCCTTCGGTGGAGATGAAAAAGCTGGACGACAAATTTATCATAGGACCCGTCTGATGTCAAATAAGGGACGGGCCGGGGCGCGCGTCGCACGTCTTGACAGGCCGGGGGCCTTTTCTCTAGGCTAAGAGCGCCCGGCCGGCCCCGCCGACGGCCGGCCCCGCGGGCGGTTAGCTCAGTGGTAGAGCATCGGTTTTACAAGCCGGGGGTCGCAGGTTCAATCCCTGCACCGCCCATCCCGTAGCTCGCGAAGCGAGCGGAGGAGGCAGAAGTCCAGCGGAGCGACTCGAAGCTGGACTTCTGCGAAATATCTTGATGAGGTGTTTCTGGGTTTTGCGTCAGCGAGCGGAGGAGGCAGAAACCTGGCGGAGCGACTCGGAGCCAGGTTTCTGCGAAATATCCGGATAAAGGTGTTTCTTGGCTTTCTAGCGTAAGCGAGCGGAGGGCAGAAGTGGGATTTAGAATTTCAGCCAGAGCCTATCTCTTCGCCGCCGTCGTTCTCGCCATGGCCGGGATCGGCGCGTTCGTCTGGATCTCCGTCCTGAATTTCAACATCTATTGGCTCATCCTCTCCCCGGTCATCATCGCGGTTTACGAACTTCCGGCGTTCTACGCGTTCTGGTTGTACAGGAGAAAGCGCCGGGCCTCGGCGTTAAAGGATCGATCCGGAGCCTTTTGAAGATCAACGACCCTTTCCCACCGTCCGGGCCGCTGATCTCCCCTTGGTTTTGGCAATCCCTCTCGAGGCGGCGATGGATATCTGATCTTACCCCAGTTTTGTGGACACCCAGTTAAGAGTGGTCCTCATTAGCATACTCCACCGGTGTTTGATAGTTCAGGGCCGTGTGGCGTCTCTGGCGGTTGTAATAAACCTCGATGTAGTCATAGGTCAGCCGCCGCGCTTCCAGTTCCGTTTCGAGCTCCACCCGATTCACCAGCTCGCTCTTCAGGGTGCTGAAGAACGATTCCATGGCCGCGTTGTCATAGCAGTCGCCCCGGCGCCCGAGACTCAAGCGGATGCCATGGCGCAACAGCAGGAGCTCCATCTGATGCCCCCGGTACTGGCCGCCCCGGTCCGTGTGGAACACCAGGCCCTTCTCCACCGGATGCCTTAAGAGAGCCTGATTCAAAGCCGTCAAGACCAAGTCGTCGCCCAAGCGCGGCTTTAGCGACCAGCCTACGACAGCCCGGTTGTAGAGATCCAGAACGGCGGCCAG
>JADGNU010000140.1 GCA_017883305.1 Candidatus Aminicenantota bacterium
ACCGAGCGTCCATTTGCTGTCAGTCTGGTCGAGCTGGTAGTCGGGGCCGAGGCTGATGTCCGGATACTGTTTGGCGATCTCGAGCTTGAGGGCGGATTGGCTGGCCTCATATTCGGCGAGCGCGGCCAGGATGTCCGAGCGGTTGAGCACGGTGTGGCGGCGGATCTCGCCGGCCGGGAAATCGGGCTCGGGGGCGCGGAACGCGTCGAACGAGATGGTCACGCCCTCCAGGGCCTGGCGCGAGAGGCCGAGGGCCCCGGCCAGACGGGCCATGGCGTCCTCTTTCGTCCGGGCGGCCTCGATGGCCGCCAAACGGCTCTCGCCGAGCGCGACCCGGGCCTGGGTCACGTCATAGGTCGATATTTCGCCGGCATCTTTCAGGAGCTCGAGGAGGCGGACGAACTCCGTCTGGAGCTTCTCCTGGTCCGCGAGAAGGGTCTCCATCTCACCCGCCGCATAGACCTCGAGCGCGGCGCCGCGGAGGCGGCTGCGGATGTCCCAGGCCGTGGATAGGATCTGCCACCGCGCCGCGTCGGCCAGGTGCCGGGCCTCCGCGATCCGGATGCCTCGCTTGCCAGCGGTCTCGATCGTGAGCTCTAACGCGACTTCCGGGATCCAGGGAGTGACCTCGCTCTTCGGCGAGGTCGTGTTGTATCCGATGCTCGGACTCAGGGTCGGGTTGGGCCTCTCGCCGGCCGTGATCCGGCCGCCACGGGCAACGCCCCACTGGGCCCGGGCGATGTCCATGTCGGGGTGGTAGTAGAGCGCGGCCAAGGTCAGGGACTTGAGGTCCCACGCCGCTGGCGGCCAGGCCTCGATTTCTTTATTCGCGATCAGGAACCGGCCGAGCTCGGGGGAGTCGAGCCGCCGGGCCTCGAGATCGTCCAGAACCCGGCCCGGGACGATCGGCCGGGCCTGGTAGCGGACGCAGCCGACCGCGGATATCAACACCGCGGCCAGAGCCAGGTTCCTGAATAACGATGTGCGAACGGTCACAGGCGCCATTATAGTCCTTGGACCCGGGAAGATTTCAACTGAAATTTGCTTCATGCGGTCAGCCGCCCCGGGTTTGACAGCCCTCCGCCCATCTACTATCTTGGAGACGTCAGAATCGGGTTAAGATCGTCCCCGAGGGGGTCATCGGATGTCGGCTTCGGACGTCGAGAAGAGTTGGGATTCGCTTCTGCGGGTCCGCGAAGCGGTCGGCCTCTGCGAAGAGCCGGCCGGCCAGTGCTATTTCCGCCTGGAAACGGAGAACGGCCGCAGCGCAGTCTCCATCGGCCGGCCTTTCAGGTCGTCAGCCCATTCCGGGCCGGTGGTGGCGGTCCTTCTCGATCCCGAGATCCCCGTACCGCCGGCATCCCGGGCCGACGCCGTGTTCTCCATCCAGGACCTCATCCGCGTGCGGACGATCCGCGCCGGGGGCTTGCCCCGGCCCGTTCTTCGGCTGTTCGGGACCTACCTCCCCTATGCCTTCTCTTCGATGCACGCCCGCCGGCTCGGCCGGGCTTTCGCGGTCAGCCACCTGGCCCAATCGCTCGATGGCCGCATCGCGACGCTCGCCGGCGATTCGAAACGGATCGGCGGCCCGAAAAATCTCGTCCATGCCCACCGCATGCGGGCTTTGTCCGACGGCGTCATCATCGGCTCCCGGACCCTGCGCCGGGACCAGCCGCGGCTCACGGTCCGCTACGTCGAGGGCAGGCAGCCGGCCCGGATCGTCCTGGCCTCTTCGCCCGAAGGACTCGTCGCCTTGACGAGCGTCGAGGGCGGCGACGTTTATCTCCTGGGCAGCGACGGGAGTTCCGCCCCGCCCGGCGTGAACGTGGTTCCTTTGCACGGCGCGGACGGCTTGATCCCGACGTCCGAGATCCTCCGCGAGCTTATGGCCCGCGGCATCCGCTCGGTCTATATCGAGGGCGGCGCCCTGACCGCGTCCCGGTTCCTCGGCGAGGGCAACGTCGATGTCCTTCAGGTCCACATCTCTCCCTTGATCCTGGGTTCGGGGTTGAGCTCGTTCCGGCTTCCGCCTGTGCCTGATGTCGCCTCCTCGCTCCGGTTGGCCTACCATGCGTTCACGCCCGTCGACGACGGGATGATGGTCGTCGGGACCATTGCCCGGCCCGACGATCCGAAGGGGGCATCATGATCCAAGCCTGGGCTTTCTGGCTGACGGGCAAAGGCCGTGGCGCCCTGAAGCGGGAGACCCTGCCCAATCCGGGCGGTGAAGAGTGGTGCGTCGTGCGGACCATGTTCTCGGCGATCAGCCCGGGCACGGAGCGCCTGGTCGCCGGCGGGAAAGTTCCCCTCGCTCTCCGTAAGGAGATGCGGTGTCCCTACATGGGGGGACGGTTCCCCTTCCCCGTCAAGTACGGCTACTCGCTCGTGGGCGAGGTCGTCCAAGGCCCGCCGGAGCTGCGGGGGCGCAAGGTCCACGTGCTCCATCCGCATCAGGACCTTTGCGTCGTTCGAGCGGGGGATGTCCGGCCGCTCCCGGACGGCCTGCCGCCGTCCCGGGCCACCCTGGCCAGCAACATGGAGACGGCCGTCACGGCGGTCTGGGACTCCGGCGTAGCGCTCGGCGAGCGCGCCCTGGTCGTCGGCTTCGGCATCATCGGCTCGCTCATCGGCCGGCTCCTCGCGCAGGGGCCGGCGGTCGATCTCGAGGTCGTCGAGAGAAGGCCCGAGCGACGCCGGCTGGCGGAGTCGATGGGATTCCGGACGTCCGCGCGGCCAGGCGCCGAACCCTTCGACGTCGCCTTCGACACGAGCGGAACGGCGGCCGGCTTGCAGGCGGCCATCGACAGTGTCGGCGTCGAGGGCCGGGTCGTCGCCGCGAGCTGGCTCGGCGCCGAGCCGGCGCGCCTCGACCTCGGCGGGACGTTCCATAGCCGGCGCAAGCGGATCATCGGGTCGCAGGTCTCGCGCATCCCGGGCGCCCTTCGGCCCCGCTGGGACACGGCCCGGCGGACGGAGCTCGTCTTCCGGCTGCTCGAGGGGCCGGAGTTCGATTCCCACCTCGGGCCGGCGGTCCCCTTCGTCGATCTGCCGGAAGTCTACCAGGCGCTCATCAGAAGCCCACGTGAGGGCCTCAGCCCTCTCATCATCTATTGAGGAGGAGCCATGTACAGCCTTACCGTTCGCCGCCACGCTTTCGTCGCCCACTCGTTGAAGCGGGATGTGTTCGGCCCGGCGCGCAATCTCCACGGCGTCACACTGATCGTCGATGCCGAGTTCAAGGCCCCGGAGATCGACGCCAACAACACCGTCATGGATGTCGTCCGGGCTTCCAAGATCCTCAAGGACGTCTTGGGCGAATACCACTACAAGAACCTGGACGAGAACCCGGCGCTGGCCGGCGTGCCGACGACCATGGAGTTCCTGGCCCGCCGGATCCACGATGGCGTCGCGGCCCGGGCCGCCAGCCGGTTCCGTGGCTGCCTGAAGATCACCGTGCGGGAATCGCCCGAGGCCTGGGCCTCTTATGAAGGCGATGTCGTCGCCGGACGCAAGCCGAGGGCCAAGCGTGCCTGATGCCTCGGCGGCCGCGGCGCGGGGCGCCGTCGTCTTTGTCGTGCCTCCGGGGCGGCCTCCCTCCGGCGGCGACCTCTACAACAGGTTCCTACTCCGGGCCTTGGGCGCGGAGGGTTTTGGTGTCGAGACGACGGCGCTGCACCAGCTCGTGACCGGCGGGTATCCGCCGCGGACCGAGTTCTGGGTGGACAGCCTCTATATCCCGGCCTTGGCCGAGGCGGATCCGTTCCGGCCGGACGATCGGGTCTTCGTCATCATCCACAGCCTGCCCAGCATGGATCCGGGCATCTCCCCCGATGCGGCAGAGAAACTGAGGCGGGCCGAGGACCGGCTCTTTGCCCGGGCTTCGGGCTTCCTCGTAACTGGCCCGGGCACGGCGGACGTTCTCAGGGAAAGGGGCCTGGCCGATAGGCCCATCCTATTCGTCGCGCCGGCCCCGTGCGTCTTGCCGAAGGGACCGATCGCAACCCCGGATGTTTTCATGGGGCTCATCGTCTCCAGCCTTATCCGCGGCAAGGGCGTTCCCGATTTCCTGGATGCCCTCGGCAGGGAAGTCCGGGCGTCCGATGTCTTCGCCCTCCGCATCGCCGGTCGGACAGACATCGAACCCGAGACGGCCGCGGAATGCTTGGAGGCGGTTGACGCCCATCCGCTTCTCCGTGAGAAGGTCAGGCATCTGGGGTTCGTCCCTTATGAAGAGCTCGGCGGGGAATACGCAAGAAGCTCTGTCCTGATCAGCCCTTCCTCGAGCGAGACGTTCGGGATGGCCTTTCATGAAGCGCGGGCCTTCGGACTGCCCATCCTGGCCGTTCGGGCGCCTTATTCCGAGCCGTTCCTCGAGAACGGCCTGACCGGTCTTCTCTTCGGGTCCGTCGCCGAGCTGGCCGAAGGCGTGCTCGATCTCGTCCGGCAGCCGGGGCGTTTGAGGCGGCTCGCGGCGACCGCTGTCGAGAGCCGGCCTTCCATCGCCTATACGTGGGCCGACGCCGCAAGCTCCTTTTTGAGCCAGCGCGAAGGCTATGCTATATTCCGCCTGGCATCATGAAGGACGGCCGGGGCGGCGACAAACCGGCCCTAATCTCTCTGAAAGCGACAAGGCCATGAATAAGTTACGGACAACGACCATCGGGCTGACCATCGCGGCGGCAGCTCTGCTCGTCGGCGCTCAAGATCTGAGCGAGCTGCGGCCGCTCCTTCTCAACAGGACTGACGAGGCGCGCAAGGCCCTCGGCATCGTCGTCGGCCTGGTCGACGCGACAGGCGAGCGCTTCATCGCCTCGGGGGTGACGGCACCCGGCGGGACCGTGGCTCCCGACGCGGACACGGTCTTCGAGATCGGCTCGATCACCAAGGTCTTCACCTCGCTCGTCCTGGCGGACATGGTCGTGCGCGGCGAAGTGAAGCTCGAGGATCCCGTGGCCAAGTTCCTGCCGCAGACCGTCCGGGTGCCGAGCCGCGGCGGCCGGGAGATCACCCTGCTCGATCTTTCGAATCAGGTCTCCGGCTTGCCGCGCCTGCCGGACAATCTCAAGCCGGCTGACCAGAACGATCCCTATGCGGACTACGGTCCGGCCAAGCTCTATGAGTTCCTGTCCGGCGCCACGCTCACACGCGACATCGGGGAGAAGTACGAGTACTCGAACCTCGGCGTCGGGCTGCTCGGACAGGCTTTGGCCCTGAAGGCCGGCATCAGCTACGAGGAGCTCGTCCGCCGCCGGGTGCTCGAACCCCTGGGCATGACCGACACGACGATCACGCTGACCGAAGCGCAGAAGAAGCGCCTGGCCGCTGGCAGCGGGCCGACCCTTCGCCCGGTCGGGAACTGGCGATTCGACGCCCTCGCCGGGGCCGGAGCGCTCCTCTCGACCTCGCGGGACATGCTGAAGCTCCTGACCGCGGCGATGGGTCTCCGGGAAACGCCGCTTCGGGGGACGTTCGATCTGATGCTCCAGAAAAGACGGCCGACCGGGACGCCCGACCTCGATATCGCCATGGGCTGGCACATCTGGACCAAATACGGGGCGGGGATCGTCTGGCACAACGGCGGTACGGGCGGGTACCGGTCGTTCGCGGGTTTCGATCCAAAGGCCAGGACGGGGGTCGTCGTCCTGTGCAATACGTCCTTCGGCGTCGACGACCTCGGCCTTCACGCGCTCGAACCGAAGTGGCCCGTGGGGCGATTCAGGCCGCCGGTCGAGCGGAAGCCGGTCGCCGTGGACGAGGCTGTGCTCCAGGGCTACGTCGGAGAGTACGAGCTCCGGCCGGATTTCACGCTCACGGTGACGCGGTCGGGGGGCAGGCTCACCATGAAGGCGACAGGGCAGCCGATGTTCGAATATCTGGCCGCGAGTCCCACGGAGTTCTTCCGCACGGCGGGAGATATCCGGATCACCTTCCTCAAGAACTCCTCCGGCGCCGTGACGGCGCTCGTTCTCTACCAGGATGGTTTCGACCGCGAGGCCAAAAAGATCAAGTAGCAAAAGCTACGGCCCCGGGTCGAGGGCGGCGGGAGGCGGGCAGACGACCTCGACGTCCTCGCCCCGCGACGGATGCGGAAACCGGATCTTCCACGAGTGTAAGTGATAGCCAGTCGCGCCGGGGGTCGTCAGCCATTCATCGTCGAGGCCTTCGTCGCGAGGGATCCCGCCAGCCTGATAGAGGGGATCTCCGACGAGAGGGTATCCGGCGTAGGCGAGATGGATCCTGATCTGGTGAGGCCGTCCCGTAGGAATGGTCACCTCGACGAGCGAGGCATTTCTGTCGGCGTATCGGCGGAGAACGCGGACATCGCTCGTCGAGGAACGGCCGCCGGGACGATAGGCGTTGACGGTTGCGGGAAGCCGGTGCAGCACCGGCCCGATGGGCGCTTCGACGGTGAAGGCGTCGGGCATCGAGGTTCCCGAGGCCAAGGCGAGATAGACTTTAAGGATGCGGTGCTCGAACATCGCCTTTGCGAGGGAGCGCGCCGCGCGGCTGTTGCGTGTAAAGAGGATGGCGCCGGACGTGCCGCGTCCGAGACGGTGGAGCGGCGACGAAGCGGGTCCGAAGCGGCGCCTGACGAGATAAAGCAGGGTCGTCTCGAGAAAGAATCCGCCCGGGAGGACGGGCAGGCCGGAGGGTTTGGCGAGGACGAGGACATCTCCGTCCTCGAACAGAACCCCGAAATCGGTTGGCGCGTCGGGCTCGTCCCAGGGCGGGCGACGATAATTAAGGAGATCGCCGCGAGCGAGGACGGTATCGGGCGATGCGGGATGGCCGTTGAGGGAGACCTGACCCCGTTTGATCTTGTCGGCCCACTCGGCCTCGGTCGAGTGGGGATAGCGCCGGGCATAAAAGGCCAGGACCATGACCCCGGAATCCGAAGCCTGGATGCGGTCGGGATAATCGTAGCCGTTGTTCTTCATCGATCACGATGCCGGCCGGCACAGGCCCGTGCCGGCATCCCGTTCAAGCCTTCGATGCGTACTCGCCCGTCCGCGTGTCGACCCGGATGATCTCGCCGACCGCCATGTATTCGGGGACCTGGACGACGAGGCCCGTCGACAGCGTGGCCGGCTTCGTCCGGGCCGTGACCGACCCGCCCTTGACCGACGGGATCGTCTCGACGATCTCGAGGTTGACGAAGGTCGGGATCTGGAGGCCGAGGACCCGGCCGTCGGAGGAGATGGCGATGAGTCCTTCGAGGCCCTCGGTGAGATAGGACCACTCATCCCCGATCTCCTCTTTCGTCAGCGTGAACTGGCTGTAATCCTCGAGGTCCATGAAGGTGATGCTCGCGGCGTCGCCATAGAGGTACTGGACCGGCCGCCGTTCGAAGTCGGCCTCGTCCAGCATGTCGTCGCCGTGGAGAGATTGGTCGGTCTTGCGCTTCGATTGCAGATTGCGGAAGCGGATCTTGTAGATGGTCACGGCGCCGCGCGCGGACGGCTTCTGGACCTTGATCGTCTCGACGATGTGGGGGTCGCCGTCGATCTTGACGACATCACCCTTCTTGAGATCGGATGTTCTGAACACGGATGCTCCTCTGTCTCGTCCCTCACCCCGACAACCCCGCCCGCGGCAGAAGGGAGACTATAGTCCCCGCGGCGCGGGCAGTCAAGACGAGCTCACTTCGGCTTGGCGTCGAGGCTCTTCCAGTTCAGCAGGGC
>JADGNU010000141.1 GCA_017883305.1 Candidatus Aminicenantota bacterium
TATCTCCCTTCGGCGACGGCCCCCGCCTACTTCGAGCGCATCGAGAACATCCCCGAGCTCACGGCCAGATACCGGAGCCTGGAGTTCTCGTTCCACAAGCGGATGTCGCACAACTGGCAGGCCTTCGGATCCCTGACCTGGAACCGGGCGACGGGGACGGCCACCATGGCCTCGCGCTGGAGCGCGGGGAATTCCCCTGAGCTGCTGACGCCGAACTCGTTCACGAACATCTCATCCACCGACCGCCTCCTCCAGGACCGCCCGCTCGTCGCGCGGCTGGCCGGGACCGTCCACTTCGGCTGGGACATTTACGCCAGCGTCCTGGTCAAGGCCCAGAGCGGCTCCCCGTGGGCGCGGACCGTCACGATCATCCCGCCGGCCGACTGGGCCGCGGCCAACGGCGTCCAGATGACCCCCGTCAAGGTCTACCTGGAGGGCCCGGGTTCGAGGCGGTTCGGCGCGTGGAAGACCCTCGACTTCCGGTTGGAGAAGGAGTTCGCCCGGGCCGGGCGCAGCCTCTTCGGAGTATCCGTCGACGTCTACAATCTGCTCGGGAATAAGTACCGGACCCTCGACCTCAACGACGGCGGGACCTGGGCCCCCGACGGCGCGGGCGGCAGCACGGGCACGCGCATCGTCAGCGGCACCTACGGGACGTTCACGCCTCTCTTGGGGACGCGGGTCGTCCGGTTCAACCTGAACCTAAAATTTTAGCTGGAACGCCACCGTTTTTTTCAGCTCCTCGCCCTCGGTCGTGCTCTTGACCGAAACGTCCATCCGCATCTTCTGGGTCTTCAGCCGGTCGAGGTCCTTGTCGATACGGACCGGGAATTCCATGCGGAAGCGGCTCTTCCGGTTCTCGACGAGGTCCTTCTCTTCGAGGGCCAGGGGGAAGGTGCCCTGGGCTTCCCAGGCGGTCGTTCCGGACTCGTCCGAGATCTCGAGATGGACCTCGAAGCCCGTCTCCAGCCGGCCGCCCTTGAAGTTGAACCAGATCGTGTCGTAGGGGATATCGACGAAAACCTTGCCTTCGTAAACGCCGCCCTCGGCCAAGGTCTTCTGCATCGAGACCTGATAGTCGAAGAGCTTCTTCTCCGGGTTGAAGGTGTTCTGAAAGTGCCCTTGGGCGATGTTGAGCTCCTGGAGATGCTCCAGGTTGATGGCCGTCATGACGAAATAGCCCGAGCAGTGCTCGTCGATGAAGATGACGGGGAAGGCGCCGTAGTACCAGATCTCCCGGCAGAAGCCGGAGGCGTCCATGGGATAAGTCAGGCGCTCCGACGGCGGGCCGAACAGGATGAAGATCCGGCCGCGGTCGGTCTGCCAGCCCTGGCGTCCCTCGCCATGGAACATGGTCGTGGCTTTGGCCACGCGGTCCTCGTACTCGATCTTGAACTCGTTCCGCTCGGAATCCGGAGTGGGGTCGCGCCTTTTCCAGAACTGGGCGATGAAATCGTCCCGGCCGCTGTCCGGGAGCTCAAGGAAGATCTTTCGCTCCTCCTTGTTGATGATGTAATCGACCTTGGCCAGGAAGTCGGCGCGGGCCGCCGGAAGCTTGCGCGTGGCGCTGTACGACCGGCAGGCGGAGACCGCGGTCAGTCCGGCGACGACGAGGACCGGACCCAGCAGGCCGAGGAGGGCTCTCAGGACGGGTTTTCGATGGTCGATGTGCCTCATGGGTTCCTGCGTCCTTTCGCTTTCTAAGGTAGTCCTCAGCCCGCGAATTATCAAGCCTCGACGTCAGGCCGGGGCGCGCAGAAGAGCGTGGAGCTCGTCCGGTGCGAGGCCGCTCTTGAGGTAGGCGAAGGCGGTCTTGTTATGCAGGATGGGATCGGCCGCGTCGTCCAGGATGCCCGCACGGACGAGGCTGGCCCATTCCTCCGTGCCCGGAATGGGCGAGAAATGCGCCAGGCGCGGCACGGCGCCGAGGCCGCGCACGAAGCGGATGCTCTCGGCGACGCCGGACGCCGACTGGCCGGGCAGCCCGGTGATGAGATAGACGCCGACGGCGCTCCGGTCGTATCCCGCGGCTTCGAGCTCGCGCAGGGCGTTCTCGAGGTCCGCCGGGGACGCCTTGGGGCCCCACTCCCGCATGAGGTGCTCATCGGTCGACTCCATGCTAAGGTAGAGGGACTTCAGGCCGGCGGCGCGCATGAGCCGGGCCGTCGCGGCGTCAATCTCCCGGAGGTGAAGGCCGTTCGGGGCGTGAAGCGCCAAGGACGGGCCGGCGGCCAGGCCTTCGAAAAGGGGCCAGGCGTGCGCACGCTTGCCCGAAAGGAGGGCATCGTCGTAGAACGCGAAGTGACGCGTCCCGAAGCGGGCATGGCCGTCGATGATCTCGGCCAGGACGGCGGCGTGAGGCCTTTGCTTGAAGCCGGCCGAGAGCAGCCGGCTGGCGCAGTACGAGCATCTCAGCGGGCAGCCGAGCGAGGTCAGGACCGGGAGCCAGCTCCGGTCGCGGAGAAGGTCGAACGCGGGAGGAGGCAGGGGGTCGGGAGCGGACGGGTCCGGGGCGCCCATGGCGGCATCGCCGAGGACCTCGGCCAGCGCCGGCAGGAGTCCTTCCTCGGCCGGGCCGGGAACGACAAGGTCGGCCCCCGACTCGGCCCGGGCGTGCCCGGTACAGAGGGTCGCATAGATGCCGCCAAGGATGATGGGAACATGGCCGAACTTGCGGCGGACACGATCGACGACGGCCTGGATCCCCGGATACCAATAGGTCATGCCCGAGGTCACGAGGACGGCGTCCGGGCGGGGCACAAGGGCGAGCTCCTCGTCGAACAGGGCCATGGGGAGCCCGTAACGAGAGAAGCGTCGGGGGACGCCGCGGACGACATCGGGCTTGGGGATCTGCTCTTTCGGGAACGGGCCGCGGCCGTCGGGCTTGCCGGCCGGATGACCGGCCAGGCCGGGATGGAAGCGGTCCAGGCAGTCGACGAACGATACGCGGTGCGGGGTGAAGCGCCGGACGAGCGAGGCCGCATAAAGGAGCCCCAGGGGCTTCATCCAGAAATCATAGGCGGCGAAATCATAGATCCAGGGATTGATAAGAAGGATGTCCTTGGCCTGGCCCATGTTCGTCGCTGACGGCGGGAAGAAGAGGATGGTGCGGAAGGGGGGACTCGAACCCCCACAACCTTGCGGCCACAAGCTCCTGAGGCTTGCGCGTCTGCCAATTCCGCCACTTCCGCACTCAGGGAGCCGCTATTATAGCGATTTTCTCTCCTCCGGTAAATACCGTTCTTCAGGCCAAGCTCAAGGGTGAGAACAACCGCTGAAAAGGGGCCGAGGGATGTCGTCGGAGTGAGCATTAGCGGTGATTTAGCCGGTCAGGAGTCGGATGAGGGCAGTTTCAGGGGAAACCGTCAAAACGTGTTTGAGCGAGGCATAGCGCACGCCGAGCGAGTTGTTTTGGCGCCGAATCCGATGAACGGACCGGCGTGAAAAATCACCGCGGCAAACGGAGACGATAGCCCGAGGCCTAACTTGACAAACCGGGATGCCGCGCCTATTGTGGAGGTGTTGATGACCCCCACCGATCGAGTTCCGCGCCGGACCCGTCTCCCCTTTATTACTCCCAAGGAGGATGCATGAAATTCCAAGACCGTTCCCAGATCGAGGCGCTGGCCAAGTTCAAGAGCCAGGGCGATCTCGTGACCTCGTTCTACATGGACACGGACAAAGGCCGCATGAACCGGAAGGAGATCCATCTGGTTCTGAAGAACCTCCTCAATGAAGCCAAGGACCGGGCCTGCGGTCTCTCGATCTCCAAGGAAAAGACCGAATCGGTCCTTCGGGACCTGGACCTCATCGCCGAATACGGCAGCCAGGCCCTGGGAACGTCGAACGCCGCGGGTCTGGCTGTCTTTTCCGCAAGCCAGCGAAAATTCTGGCAGCCCCTGGAGCTGCCGCACGGCCCCCGCAGCCGGGTCATCTTCGACGCCAATTTCTACGTCCGCCCTCTGGCCTCGATCCTGGACAAATACAGCCACATCTGCGCCCTCCTGATCGACCGCCGCGAGGCCGTCTGGTACGACGTGTCGATGGGCGAGATCAAGTTCCTCGACAAGCTCCTGAGCGACGTCCCGAGCCGGGTCCGGGACGGGGGCTTCGAGGGGACCTCGGCGAAGCGGATCGAACGCCGTATCGACGCCCATCTCCAGGAGCACTACAAGAAGGCGGCCCAGAAGACGTTCGAGCTCAGCAAGAAGCACCCCTTCGACTGGCTCTTTATCGCCTCGGAAGAAAATCACGGCCCGGACTTCGAGTCCCACCTGCACAGCTATCTCTGCGACAAGGTCAAGGCCCGGTTGCACTCCCGCGTGAGCGATTCCCCGGCCAAGGTCCTCCAGGAGGTCCTCGAGGTGGAAAGCCGGCTCAAAAAGGCCGAGGAGGAAGAGGTCGTCCAGAAGCTCATCACCGAGCTCGAACGCGGCGGCCTGGCGACCTCGGGCCTGCGTGACACCATCCATCGCCTGAACCAGTTCGAGGTCCAGACGCTCGTCGTCACCCACAATTTTTCGAGGCCGGGGCGGATCTGCCCGACCCACAAGTTCCTCTATCTCGATGAGCTCAAGTGCCCCATCGACGACAAGAAGACCGACATCGTCCAGGACCTCATCGACGAGGCCATCGAAACGGTGCTCAAGCGGGGCGGAACGGTCCGGCAGGTCGAACCGCCGTCTAAGCTCGACCGCTACGGCGGGATCGGCGCCTTCCTGAAGTACAAAGCCTAAGGGGACGCGCGAAAGCCTTAAGCGGAGACCGGCTTCTTCTCTTTGAAGTTTATCTTGTTGAATATACTGTAGATTACCGGGATGATAAAGAGCGTCAGGAAGGTCGTCGAGGTCAGCCCGAAGGCGATGACCACGCCCAGCGGGGCCCGGAACTCTGAGCCCGAGGACCTAGAAAAGGCCATGGGCAGAGTGCCGAGAACGGTGGTCAAGGCGGTCAATAGGACGGCCCGGAGGCGCGTCGTAGACCCTTGGAGGATGGCCTCCCGCTTGTCGACCCCCCGCTTGATGAGCTGGTTGATGTAGTCGATCATGACGATGCCGTTGTTGACGGCGATCCCCAGGAGCAGGATGAACCCGACCAAGACAGCCAGGCTGATCGTCCGGCCCGTAACGAGCAGACCGATGATGACCCCAATGATGCCCAGGGGCACCGTGAACATGATGACGAACGGGTGGACAAAGTGCTCGAACTGGGAGGCCATGACCATGTAGACAAGGAGGACGGCCAGGGCGAACGCGGCGGCCAGGATGAGGAAGGCGTCCTGCATTTGTTCATAGGAGCCGCCATATTCAAGGAAATAGCCGGGCGGCAGGCTCTTCTCGTAGCCGGCCAGACGGCTTTTGATGTCGCGGACGACGCTGCCGAGGTCGCGGCCGGCGATGTTGGCCGTGATGGAGACCCGGCGGGCCTGGTTCTCACGGTCGATCCTGATGGGGCCTTCGCCGGTCGAGATGTCGGCCAACTGCTCGAGATAGACCGTCTGGCCGGCGGCCGTCCGGAGCGGGATGCTGCGGACCTCGTCCAGGCTGTCGCGGTATTTTTCCTTGAACCGGAGACGGACGTCGATCTCGTCGGTGCCCTCTCGGTAGCGCGTGGCGACTTTGCCGAGCGTCGCCGTCTGGACGGTATTGGCCACCTGGTAGACGGAGAGACCCAGCCGGTAGGCCCGCTCGCGGTCGATATGGATCTGGATCTCGGGCTTCCCCGCGGCCAGGGTGTGCGTGACATCGCGGAGACCCTCGATGCCGGCAATGAGCTGGATGATCTGGTCGGCCTGCCCCTTGAGGGTGGGCAAGTCCGATCCGAAAAGCTTGATCTCGACCGGGGCCGAAGCTCCTCCCATCATCATCTGGCTCATATCGATGGCCTCAAACTTGACCCCGCGGAGATTCGGCAACTTCGCCCGGATCTGTTCCAGGACCTGCTTGTCGGAGATCTTCCGCTTGTCTCTCTTGACTAAACCGACCCAGAGGAGCCCCTCGTGCGTGCCGGCGTTGGAGGTCGCCGAAGCGGCATCCCCGGCGTCCTGCTCGGCCTGGGAGCCGACCTGGGCCGAGATCATCGTGATCTCCGGCATCTTCGCCATGATGTCCTCGACCATACCCACGACCCGGTCGGTCTCGTCCAGGGCCGTGCCGACCGGCATGCGCACCTTGAGCATGATCATGTCCATATCCTGCGCGGGCATGAATTCCGTGCCCAAGAAGGGGACGATCGCCAGGGAGGCGAGGAGTGCGAGGAGCGTTCCGCCGAGGACCCAGCGGCGATTGTGGAGCGCCTTGTCGAGCCATTTCCGGTAGAACGCCTTGGCCTTGGCAAACTGGCGTTCCTCCGGGGCCTTAGCGATAGTCTTGAGGCTCTTCTTCGACCGGAAGAGGAGAGACGTGGCGAGGGGCACGACAGTCAGGGCGACGAAGAGCGAGGCGATGAGCGAGAAGGCGATCGACAGACCCAGGGCTTGGGTCATCTTGCCGGTGATACCCGTGGCGAAGATCATCGGGAAGAAGACGGCGATCGTCGTCAGCGTCGAGGCCGTGATCGCCATGCCGACCTCGCTGGTGCCCTCGATGGACGCCTGGTCGGCGCCCTGGCCTTCCTCGAGGTGACGATAGACGTTCTCGATAACAACGATAGCGTTGTCCACGAGCATGCCTATGCCCAAGGCCAGACCCCCTAGCGTCAGAAGATTGAGCGTGTAGCCTGCGGCATAGAGGGCGATAAAGGTGGAAATGATGGACAAGGGGATGGCCAGGCTGATGATGAACGTCGGCCGCCAGTTGCGCAGGAAGAGGAAGATCAGCAGGATGGCCAGCAGCCCGCCTTGCCAGGCGTTGGTCACGGTGTTCGACGTCACCTGCTCGATCATGTCGCCCTGGTCCATGGCCACATGAAAGACGGGGTTGCCCGGGATCGTTCCCTTGAGGTTGGCGATGGCCTTCTTGACTGCGGTGGAAGCGATCTGCGAGTTGGCCCCGGAGCGCTTGCTGACGATGAGATAAACCCCGTTCTGCCGCTGGATGCGCGCGGCATAGCGCATCTCCTTGAGCGTGTCTTTGACCTCGGCGATGTCGGAAACGTAGACCGGCTCGCCGGTCGCCGTCATGCCGACGACGGTCCGGCGGATGTCGTCGAGGCCCCGGAACTCGCCCATCGTCCGGACGAGGATGTCCGAGTAGCGCTCGACGATGTTCCCGGCCGGCAGATTGAGGTTCTCGGTCCGCAGGGCCATGAGGACCTGGTCGAGGGTCAGGCCGCGGCTTTCGAGGGCGCCCTTGTCGACGTCGACCAGGATCTCGCGCTCGTCCATGGAAAAGACGCGGGCCGAGGCGACGCCGTCGATCCGCTCGAGACGGGGAGCGATCTCGTCCTCCATGATCGTCCTGAGCCTCATGGGCGGAATGTCGCTGGTGATGCCGTAGAAGATGACCGGGAACTGGCTGAAGCTGAACTTCATGACCAGGGGTTCGGCCGCCTCCTCGGGGAGATACTGCTTGTAGAGGCCGATCTGGTCGCGGATATCCTGGGCGGCGAAATCGAGGTTCGTCCCCCATTCGAACTCGACACTGATGACCGAGACGCCCTCCGATGTCTGAGAGGTGACCTTTTTGACCCGGTTGACGGAGCTGAC
>JADGNU010000142.1 GCA_017883305.1 Candidatus Aminicenantota bacterium
CCGGACGACTTCTGGGCGTATTCTTCGACGCGGGTCAAGGCGATGAGGTCGGTCTCGCCCGTGGTCAGGAGGAAGCGCAGGAAGTCCTTCTCTTCGAACGACACGGAGTCGAGGACGAGGAAGCCGCGCTCGAACGACAGGCACTTTGGGACGCCGGCCGCGCGGACGTAAAGCGATCCGCTCAGCCCCTGCTTCCAGATCTCGGCCAGGACGCGGGCGATGGGAGCGCGGGCGAACTCCTCGGAAGCGAACCACTCGTCCATGGGGTTACTGTAACGGGCGGCCAAAGCGAAGTCAATCCGCCCCTGGAAATTCGTGACACCGGAAAAATTCCTGGGACACCGGAAAATTCGGGGCATGACCCTTTTCTCTGGAAAAGGGATCGTGTCCCATGAATTTTCGGGAGTCCCGAATTTCTCGGTCATGTCCCGAATCTCCCGGCGCCGGCGCCAAACGCCGGCGCTAGCGCAGGAAGCTCATGCCGATGAGGCCGATGCCGACGTTGGCCAGGGCCTTGAGGAACCAGACGCCGTAGGACAGCATCAGCGCTTTCCGGATCTGGATCTTGAATACGGCCGCCAGGCCGAAGGCCAGGATGCCGAACATCCAGAGCTGGAAGAAATCGATCTGGGTCAGCACCATGTACGGCGTCGACGTGACTTCCATATGGGGGAAGAGCAGGGCCAGGCTGGTCGAGGTCTGCATGAGGGACTTGCGGGTCAGGGCCAAAAGCAGGCGGACGGCGTTCCCCAACAAGGTGTTGACCAGGCTCGCGTGGACGAGCACGGACAGCACCTGGACGTAGGCCCCCTGCGTGGACATGAATCGGCCCAGGATGAGCAGGATCAGGCCCTGAAGGAGCAGCGCGGCGAGATAGAAGAGGGGCGTCGTGACGAAGATCTGGATGATCTGGCCCGCCTTGGAAGGATTCTCGGTCCTTTCGATCATCTTGGCGAAGCTGTCCTCGCCCATCCGTTCCTTGAGGGCGGCGTTGTCCTTCATCAGCGAGAGCTGGTCTTTCTGCATGTAGGGGAGGACGATGAAGTTGAAGGCGATCAGGGCGAGAAGCACGACGATGAACGTGTCGACCCAGACGGGCTTCGCGGCCAAGCCCTCGAACGTCGGCCGCGGGCTGAAAAAGACCCCTTCGATGCGCTTGACGAGGCTCATGAGCTAAGCTCCTTTCCGTTCGTCCTTCTCGATCTGGCCGTCGCGGATGTGGATGATGCGCTGGGCCTGGTCGGCGACCTCGCGGTCGTGCGTGACCATGATGATCGTATTGCCTTGGTCATGGATGCGGTGGAAGAGATTGAGGATCTCCCGGCCCGTCCGGGAATCGAGGTTCCCCGTCGGCTCGTCGGCCAGAAGGAGGGACGGCTCGTTGACGAGGGCCCGGGCGACGGCCACGCGCTGGCGCTCGCCGCCCGAGAGCTCGGCCGGCTTGTGGTTCATGCGGGCCTTCATCTCGACCCGTTCGAGGGCCCGGCGAGCCCTGTCCTCGCGCTCGGTCTTCTTCATGCCGGCGTAGATGAGGGGCAGCTCGACGTTCCGGAAGGCCGAGGCTTTGGGCAGGAGGTTGAAGACCTGGAAGACGAAGCCGATCTCGCGGTTGCGGATGAAGGCCAGCTCGTCCTCGGTCATCGAGCTGACGAGCTTGCCGTTGAGACGGTAGACGCCGGAGCTCGGCGTGTCGAGGCAGCCGATGAGGTTCATCAGCGTCGACTTGCCCGAGCCCGACGGGCCCATGATGGCCACGAACTCGTTCCGCTCGACCTTCAGGGAGACGCCTCGCAGGGCTTCGACCTCCTGCTCGTCGAGCTTGTAGACCTTCCAGAGGTCCTCGACCAGGATGACGACGGGGTCCGGTTCGGTCATTTCTTCGGAGCTTCTTTCTTTGTTTCGGTCTTGATCAGGACGCCGTCCTTGAGCTCGCGCAGGGAGGCATAGGGGCCGGTGACGATCTCCTGGCCCTCGCTGAGCCCGGAGGTGACCTCGATCATCATCCCGCCCGTGATGCCCTTCCCGACCGGCACGAACTTGACCCGGCTGGCGGCGACGGTGTAGACGCCTTCTTCCTCGCGGTCCGCGGCGGGGGCGTTCTTGTCGACGTCCGGCTTCTCCCGCAGGACGAGCGAGGAGATGGGCACGGCCAGGGCCTGCTTCTTCTGGGCCACGATGATGTCCGCCGAGGCGGACAGGCCGGGCTTGAGCTTGCGGTCGGGATTGTCGAGGGTGACAACGACCTTGAAATCCTTGGATTCCTGGGTCGAGACGCCGGCCGTCGCCTTCAGAAGAGCGGAGCTGCCGATCTCGGTGACCTTGCCCTTGAAGATCGTGCCCGGCATGGCGTCGACGCGGATGTCGGATTCCTGGCCGAGGGAGACGCCGATGACGTCGGTCTCGTCGACCTCGACCTCGACCTCCATGACCGACAGGTCGGCGATCGTCAGCATGACCGTGCCGGGATTGTTCATGGTGCCGATGATGGCCGTTTCGCCCTCCTCGACCTGGAGGCTGGTGATGACCCCGTCGATCGGCGAGACGTAGGTCGTCTTGGCCAGGCTGTCCATGGTGCTTTTGAGGGACGCTTCGGCCTGCTTGATCTGAAACTCGATCGCATTCGTCTGGGCCACGGAGACGTCGTATTGAGCCTTGGACGCCTCCAGCTGGTCTTTGGAGATGAGGTTGTCGTCGAACAGCTGCTGCTGGCGGTCGAAAGAGCTCTTGTCCCTCTTCAGCCGGGCCTCCGACTGGATCAGGTCGGCCTTGGCGGCCCGAATGAAGTTCTGGTCGCGGTCGGACATGGCCTCGTACTGGGTCGAGTCGAGCTTGAGCAGGAAATTGCCGGCCTTGACCTCCTGGCCCTCAACGACGCCGATCTTGACGATGCGGCCGGGGACCTGGGCGCTGATGTTGATGTTCTTCTTCGGCTTGATCTCGCCGGAGGCCGAGACGATAGAGGTCAGGTCCTGCTTTTTGATCTTGTCCACGGTCACCTTGACCGTCTTCTCGCGGCGGGACTGGAGGTTGGCGAAGACGATGGCGCCGACGACCAGGAGAACGGCCAGGACGATCAACAGCTTTTTCCGCCGTTTGAAGAAACTTGCCTTTTCGCTCATGGGTTCAAACCTTTCCGGTTGGGTTCGGGTACTGTCCGTCTATTATACTACGGAAACCGGCCGCCCGGGTTCAGGCGGCCGGACCCAGGCAGGAGCGGACCGGGACTCACGTTCCGCCCTTGCCTGGCCTCGATTTCCCCTATAAGATAGGAGTCGATGGACGATCTCAAGGAAATCGCCAGGATCGGCGAGGCGGCCGTCCGGGAAGCCGGCCTGTACCTGAGGGCGAACCTCGGCCGGATCTTCGAAGCGACCTACAAGGGGGCCGTCGACCTGGTGACGCCTTTCGACGTCGGCGCCCAGGAGATCCTCATCGGCCGCCTCTCGGCGGCCTTCCCGTCCCACGGTTTTCTGGCCGAAGAGGGCCTGGAGCGGTCCGGGACCTCGGATTGCCGCTGGGTCATCGACCCCCTCGACGGCACGACCAACTTCGCCCATGCCTTCCCCGTCTTCTGCGTGTCCGCCGCCCTCGAATGCTCCGGCCGGCTGGCCCTCGGCCTCGTCTACGATCCGATGCGCGACGAGATGTTCCGGGCGGAGGCGGGGAAGGGGGCCTTCTTGAACGGCGCCGCGATCCATGTCTCCCGCGTCTCCGATCTGGGCCGGAGCTTGCTGGCGACGGGTTTTCCCTATGACGTCCGTCTGAGCCCGGAGAACAACCTCGACCATTGGGCGCGATTCATCGTCCGTGCCCAGGCCATCAGGCGCTGCGGATCGGCGGCCCTCGACCTGTCCTATGTCGCCTGCGGCCGTTTCGACGGATTCTGGGAGCTCAAGCTCAAGCCCTGGGACGTGGCCGCCGGGGCCCTGTTGGTCATGGAAGCGGGAGGCCGGGTCACGGATTTTGCGGAGCGGACCTTCGCGCTGGGATCCCCGGGTGTCGTGGCGACGAACGGTCTCATCCACCCGGCGGTCGTCGAGGTCCTGAACATGCCGGGGATCGAGGAGGGGGGAGATGACCGCTAGGATCCGTGTCCAATGGGGCCTGGCCGCCGGCGCCTGGATCTGCGGGCTCGCCCTGTTTGCGCCGGCCCGGCCCTCGTCGCCGCTCCAGGACCAGTTCGCCGCACTTCCTTTGGAGAAGACGATCGTTGTCGCCGCCGACGCCGGCTGGGTCGACACGGCCATCGACGTTCGGCCGGGCGAGGAGCTTCACATCTCCGCGTCCGGGGAGATCAACCTGCAGAAAGGGAACCCGGAAGCGGTCTGCGGCCCCGCGGGGCTCGATCTCGTGACCGTCGACCAGCCCGTCCCGAACGTGAATCTCGGCGCGCTCATCGGCAAGGTCGTCCAGCCCGTCGCCCGGCGGGTCGACGAGGATTCGGGGATCGAGATCCGGGACGAGATCTTCGTCCTTTTTCCCGTCGGGCCAGAGACGACCGTGACCGTCCCGTTCAAGGGGCGGCTCTACCTCGGCATCAACGAGAACGTCCTCAAGGATAACGGGGGGATGTATTCGGCCGTTGTCGTCCGCCGCCCGGCCTGACGGCCGCCCCGCTCAGCCGGTTTCCTCGGCCGCTTTCGAGGACAGGTGGTCTTCCATGAATTGGGTGTTGTACCGGCCGGCCACGAAATCCGGGTCCGAAAGAACGTCCAAGTGGAGAGGGATGTTCGTCTTGATGCCGACGATGGTCGTCGTCTCCAGAGCCGCCCGCATCTTGGCAATGGTCAGCTCCCGGCTCGGCGCGTAGGCGATGATCTTGGCCACGAGCGAATCGTAGTTCGGCGGGACGACCCAGCCCCCGTAGGCGGCGGAGTCGACGCGGATCCCCTCGCCTCCCGGCAGGACCAGGAAGTCGATCTTGCCCGGCGACGGGGCGAAGGTCACCGGGTCCTCGGCATTGATCCGGCACTCCATGGCATGGCCCCGCATCTCCAGGGCGTAAGGGGGGGCGTATTTTTCGCCGGCGGCGATCCGGATCTGGGCCTTGATGAGGTTGATGCCGTAGACCATCTCCGTGATCGGGTGCTCCACCTGGACCCGGGCGTTGGCCTCCATGAAATAGAACTTGTGGTCCTCGTCGACCAGGAACTCGAACGTGCCCAGGCTCTGGTAGCCCACTTCGGAGGCCGCGTCCTCGACCTCCTTGATCATCCGGCGGCGCGTCTTCCAGTCGATGAACGGCGAGGGCGTCTCTTCGATCAGCTTCTGGTAGCGCCGCTGGACCGAGCACTCGCGCTCGCCGAACGCCGTGACCTTTCCCACCCGGTCGCCGATGACCTGGATCTCGATGTGCCGCGCCCCGCTGACGAACTTCTCGATGTAGAGCGACGAGTCGCTGAAAGCCGCCTTGGCCTCGCCCTGGGCGATCGGGAACTGGTCTTCGAGCTGGGAGGCCGAGCGGCAGATGCGCATGCCCTTGCCCCCGCCGCCGGCCGCGGCCTTGATGATCACGGGGTAGCCGATCTTCGACGCGACCTTCTTGGCCACGGACAGGTCGTCGATGACCGTATCGCTGCCGGGCAGGACGGGCAGGCCGGCCTTCTTCATGGTCTGGCGGGCCTTGTTCTTGTCGCCCATGAGCCGGATGATCGAGGCCGGCGGACCGATGAAGACGAGCCCGTGGGTCTTGCAGATCTCGGCGAACTTGGCGTTCTCGGCCAGGAACCCGTAGCCCGGATGGATCGCGTCGGCCCCGGAGATCTCGACCGCGCTGAGGATGTTGGCGACGTTGAGGTAGCTCTCGGAGGCCTTGGCCGGGCCGATGCAGACCTTCTCGTCGGCGAGCAGGACGTGGAGGGCCTGGCGGTCGGCTTCGGAATAGACCGCGACGCTCTTGATGCCGAGCTCGCGGCAGGAGCGAACGATGCGGAGAGCGATCTCCCCGCGGTTGGCGATCAGGATCTTGGAGAACATCGGGCCTCAGCTCACGGGCAGGATGGCGAAGAGCTTCTGCCCGTATTCCACGGGCTTGGCGTTCTCGGCATAGATCTCGACAATCGTCCCGTCGACGTCGGCCTCGATCTCGTTCATGAGCTTCATGGCCTCGATGATGCAAAGGGTCTGGCCCTTTTTCACCGTGTCGCCGATGTCGACGAACGGGGCCGAGGTCGGATCGGGCGCCCGATAGAATGTCCCGACCATGGGAGAGGTGATGAGGTGATGGCCCTTGGCGGCCTCGATCGCCTGGGCCCGGGCTTCGGCGGCCGCCGCGGCCTCGGGGGTCTCGGGCGCCGCCGAAACGGCCGGAGCCGCGGCCATGAGCGGGGCGGCCCCGGGGGAATTCCGGGCGATCTTGATCTTCAGGCCTTCGACCTCGAGCTCGAAGACCGAGAGGTTCTTCTCCTCGAGGAGGCCGACCAGCTTGCGGACCTCGTCGTAGTCGATCTTGCCGCCCATAGCGCTCTCGGCGGGTTCTAACGCCTTGATGTTCTTTTCGTTCATGCCCTTTCCTTCCTTCCCGGAGTGACTTTATCGGCATCTCCGGCGTTTGTCAAGAAACGGCTCGCCGCCAATTGAAACCCAAGAATGCAGATTTGACGGAGAGGGGAGCTTCCCTTAAGATGGCCCGAGGGACAAGAGACGATGTTCGACCAGCTATCCGGGCACCTCGAGAAGATGGTCAAGTTCCTCCGCGGCGAGGTCAAGGTCACGGACAAGAACATGGCCGAGGCCCTGAAGATGATGCGCCTGGCCTTCCTCGAGGCCGACGTCAACTACAAGGTGGTCAAGGACTTCGAGGCCCGGATCAAGGAGAAGGCCCTGGGCGAAGAGGTCCTGACCGGCCTCAACCCGGCCCAGCAGGTCATCAAGATCGTCCGCGACGAGATGGCCGCGATCCTCGGCGGGGTCCAGAAGCCCCTCCAGTTCTCGAGCAAACCGCCCTCGATCATCATGCTCGTCGGCCTTCAGGGGAGCGGCAAGACGACGACCTGCGGCAAGCTGGCCCGCTGGGTCGCCGGACTGGGAAAGAGCCCGCTTCTCGTCTCGTTCGACCTGAAAAGGCCGGCGGCCCAGGATCAGCTGAGGACGATCGCTTCGGGGCTCGGCTTTCCCTTCTACGAGATGACTTCCGCCCGCATGGCCTCCCCCCGGGACGCCTTGAAGGAGCTTCTGGCTTATACGTCCAATCGAGGCTTCGATCCCCTCATCGTCGACACGGCGGGCCGCCTCCACATCGACGACGAGCTGATGGATGAGCTGCGCCTCGTCAAGGACATCCTCAGCCCCGTCGAAGTGATCTATGTCGGCGACGCCATGACGGGCCAAGACGCCGTGCGCAGCGCCCAGGCCTTTGAAGAGAAGATCGGCTTGACCGCGGTCATCCTGACCAAGCTCGACGGCGACGCCCGGGGCGGAGCGGCCCTGTCGATCGTTTCCGCGACCGGCCGGCCCATCAAGTTCATCGGTGTCGGCGAGAAACCCGACAAGCTCGAGGTCTTTCACCCCGAGCGCATGGCCTCGCGCATCCTGGGCATGGGGGACATCCTGACGCTGATCGAGAAGGCCCAGGACCAGTCCGATGTCGCCGAGGCCGAGGAGATGGCCCGCAAGCTCCGCAAA
>JADGNU010000143.1 GCA_017883305.1 Candidatus Aminicenantota bacterium
CAATCCGCCCTCAAGCTCGAGATCGCCAAACAGTATCCGGACATCAGCCTCGGCCCCGACTACCAGCTCGACCAGACTGACAGCAAATGGACGCTCGGTCTGGGTCTCGTCCTGCCCATCCTCAGCCGCAACCGCGGCCCGATCGCCGAGGCCATGGCCAGCCGCGAGGAGAGCGCCGCCCGCTTCCTGGCCCTTCAATCCCGGGTCCTCGGCGAGCTCGACGCCGCCATTGCAGACGTCCGGGCGGCCGTTCTGAAATCCCGGGCGGCCGACGATCTGGTCGAGAACCTGGCTCGGCAGGAGCGGGCCGCCAGGACCCAGCGCGAGCTCGGCGAGATCTCCCGGCTCGAGTTCCTTGGCATCCAGCTCGAGCTCAACGCCGGCGCCCAGGCCCGCTTGAAGGCATTGACGCAGGCCCAGGAGGCGGTCGGGCGGCTGGAGAACGCGGCCCAGAGCCCGCTCGACGTCAAGGATTGGATTACCACGATGTCCAGGCCGCCGGCGGGACCGGAGAAGGAGCGCAAGGATGACTAAACGCCAGGTCACGACCGGATTGATCGTTCTGGCCGTCGCCGTGGTAGCGGCTGTCCTCCTCATCAAGGGTCTGGGACCCAAGGGCGGGGGAGAAGAGGAAGCCGTCGTCACGGATGTCGGCGTTCACGTTGGCAAGGTCGTCCGGGCGACGCTCCACCGCTACGTCACGGCCTATGGGACGGTCGAGCCCGAGCCCCCCGGCGGCGGGAGAGCGGCGGCCGGCGCCGTCATTTCGGCGCCTATCGGAGGGATCCTGGCCGAGATCGCCTGCACCGAAGGCCGGGCCGTGGCGCAGGGCGCACTTCTCTTCCGGCTCGACACGCGGCTGGCGGAAGTGGATGTCGCCAAGGCCGCCAAGGCCCTGGAGTCCGCCGAACAGACGTACGAACGGCAGAAGAAGCTCCTGGCGGCCGAAGGAACGTCGCAAAAGAGCTACCAGCAGGCCGAACGCGAGCTGAATACGGCGAAGAGCGAGCTCGCCGCGGCCAAAACGGAGCTCTCGCTTCTCGAGATCCGGGCGCCGCTCGCCGGGACGGTCGTCCGGATCGCGGCCCGGCTCGGCCAAGCGGTCGAACCGAACGCCGTCTTGGCCGAGGTCATCGCTCTCGACCGCCTCGTGGTGACGGCCCAGGTGCCCAGCCGGGAGGCCGTCCCCCTCAAACCCGGCCAGACCGTCGAGTGGAGCGACGGGGGCGCGCCCGCCGGGACGCTCGAAGTCGTCGGCAAGGACATCGATCCCAAGACCGATACGGTGCTCGTCCGGGCGTCCCTCCCGGCCGGCGCGGGCTTCCGACCAGGCGAGTTTCTGAAGATCCGGATCGTCTCGGAGGAGCGCCGCGACGTCCTGGCCGTCCCGGAGGCGGCGCTGACGAGCGATTCCGTTGGCGGAGATGCCGGCACGATCGTTCTGGTCGAAGGCGACAAGGCCGTCCGGAAAACGGTCAAGGCCGGTCTCCGGGATGGCGGGCTGGTCGAGGTCGAGGGCGATGGTCTCAAAGAAGGCCTGACCATCGTCACGACGGACTCCTATAGCATCACGGGAGAGACCAAGATCCACATCATCGAGGACCGGCAGCCCTGATGAGCAACGAGACGGTCCTTGGCCGGTTCGCAACCCGGCAGGCGCTCCCCATTGTCTTCATCTGCGCCGCCTTGTGCGCCGCCGGCGTCTACTCGGCCCTGACCCTCTCCTCGTCGGTCTTCCCTCAAACCAACTTCCCCCGGGTGGTCCTTCTCGTGGACAACGGCGTCATGCCCGCCGACGAGATGATGGCGACCATCACCCGGCCGATCGAAGAAGCGATGAAGGATATCCGCGGCGTCTCGACGATCCGTTCGGTCACGGGCCGCGGCGCGGCCGAGATCAGCGTCTTCTTCACCTGGAACGTGGACATGATCCAGTCGGAGCTCTATGTCCTCAGCCGGCTGTCCGAGATCCGGGCCGCGCTGCCCGCCACGGTCGAGACATCGGTCTTCCGGCTGACGTTTTCGGCCTTTCCCATCCTCGGGGTCAGCCTCACCAGCGGCACGCGCGGCATCATGGAGCTGTGGGAGACGGCGCGCTACAATCTCAAGCTCCGCTTCCTGAGGATCCCGGGCGTCGCCCGAGTCGATATTGTCGGCGGTCGGACGCCCGAATACCAGATCGTCGTCGATCCTCTCCGGCTCGGCGCGGCCGGGCTCTCCTTGTCCCAGATCACGGAGGCCCTGACCAATAATAATTTCGTCGCCTCCGCCGGCATGCATGAAGAGAATCACAGGCTCTATCTGACCGTGGTCGACGGCCGCCTCCACTCGATCCCGGATATTGAGAACTTCACGGTGACGGTCGTCAATGGCCATCCCGTCCGTGTCCGGGACTTCGCCCGGGTCGAGCGCGGTCCCGAGCCCGTCTTCAATATCGTGACCGCCGATGGCGAGAGCGCGGTCCTGCTCAACGTCCGCAGCCAGCCCGACGGGAGCACGCTGGCGATCGCCCGGGCCCTCAAGGCCCAGCTGGCCGAGCTCAAGCGGGAACTGCCCCCGGACATGAAGCTGGCTTTTTTCTACGACCAATCCGAGATCGTCCGCGCGTCGGTCGGAAGCGTCTGGGAAGCGATCCTTTTCGGCCTCATCCTTTCGATCGTCATCCTCTACCTCTTCCTGAAGAATTGGGGTACGACGCTCGTGGCCACGCTGGTCATCCCGGTGACAGTCCTGGCCACCCTCCTCGCCATGAAGATCGCCGGCCTGACGTTCAATCTCATGACCCTGGGAGGCATCGCCGCGGCCATCGGCCTCGTCATCGACGATGCCATCGTCGTCGTGGAGGCGATCCACACGAAGCGGACAGCGGGAAAGGGGCGCTTGGAAGCCATCCGGACCGGCATCGGGGAGATCCTGCGGCCGCTGGTCGGTTCGACCCTGACGCCCGTCGTGGTGTTCATCCCCCTGGCGTTTCTCGACGGGATCACGGGAGTCTTTTTCCGGGCCTTGGCTCTGACCATGGTCGTCGCCCTGCTCACGTCCCTGGCCCTGGCCGTCACCTTGACGCCATCCCTGGCCGCCTGGTTGCTCCGGGCCAGGGAGAATGAGCCGGCCGGACGCCACGGGGAGCACGGGGGCCCGCTCTTGCAGCGCGTCATCGGGGTCTATGAGCGCGGCGTGAGGGCCGCCCTCAAGCGGCCCTGGGCGACCCTCGCCCTTTGCGCCGGCATCATCGTCCTGGCGATCCTCCTTTTCCAGAAGCTCCAGAGCGAATTCCTCCCTCCCATGGACGAGGGCGGGTTCGTCATCGATTACTTCACCCCTCCCGGCACGAGCCTAGCGGAGACCAACCGCCAGCTCCTGCGGGCGGAGGAGATCCTGCGGACGGTCCCCGAGCTCGCCAGCTATTCGCGCCGCACCGGGGCGAGGCTGGCCCTGTCCATCGCCGAACCGAATACGGGCGATTTTCTCGTCAAGCTGAAAAGCCATCGCCGGCGGAAGACGGAGGACGTCATCTCGGAACTCCGGCAGCGCTTCAACACCGAGTTGCCGGGTCTGACCTGGGAATTCCCCGGCATCCTGGGCGACTTGATCGGGGATCTCATGTGGGCCCCGCAGCCGATCGAGGTGAAGCTCTTTTCCACCGACCAGCGCTGGCTCGAGAAGAAGGCGCCCGAGGTCGCGGAGACGATCAAAAAGATCCCGGGCGTCGTGGACGTGTTCGACGGACTCGTCTACACGGGGCCGACGATCAGCCTCCGTTTGCGCCTGCCCGAAGCGCAGCGGCTCGGCCTGACGGCGAGCGACGTCGCGGCCGTCGCCAACGCCGCCATGCTCGGTGAAACGGCCTCTTCCGTCCTCGAGGGCGACAGGGTCGTCGCCATCCGGGTCAAGGTCGATCCCTCGCGCATCGACCGGCTGGCGAACCTGCGCGAGCTGCCGATGAGAACGCCGGACGGGACGCTCATCAAGCTCTCGCAAGCGGTCGACATCCGGGAAGAGCCCGGCCAGCTCGAACTCCGGCGCGAAGACGCGCGGCAGGATGTCGCCGTCACGGCCCGGCTGGAAGGCCGCGACATGGGGAGCGCCATGGCGGAGATCCGGAGGGTCCTCAGTCGCGATAGGACGATCCCGGCGGGAACGATCGAGTATGGCGGCCTCTACGAGCAGCAGCGGGAGTCCTTTCGTAATCTGATGCTCGTCCTGCTGATGGCCGTCTTCTTGGTCTTCACCGTCCTTCTCCTCGAATTCGGCTCGTTCGCCGAACCGGCGGCCATCGTCTTCGGAGCGGTCCTGGCCATGTTCGGGACGGTCCTGGCCCTTTGGGTCACGCGCACGTCCCTCAACGTCGTTTCCTTGCTGGGGGCCATCATCGGGGTCGGCATCGTCGCCAAAAATGGCATCCTGATGCTCGATTTCGCCAAGACGCTCCGTTCCCAAGGGATGGACGTGTCCGAAGCTCTCATCCGGTCGGGGCGGCGGAGGCTTCGGCCCGTGCTGATGACCTCGCTCGCGGCGGCTCTCGGGATGCTGCCCCTGGCTTACGGGATCGGCTCGGGCGCCGACATGTTGAGGCCCCTGGCCATCGCGGTCATCGGGGCCCTCTGCATCTCTGTCCTATTGTCCCTCATCGCCACGCCGACGATCTATTACCTGATGACGCGCCGGCGTGGGCGGCCTGATCACTCGCCGGCTTGATCTGTCACCCGGCCAGCCGCTTGCGGTCTCCGCTCTATTTGCCGAACTCCAGGACCATGAACGAGCCGGGGACGACCGTCGGCCGGGGCCGCGGCTGCTCCGTGGTAGGCGCCGGCGCCGGTCCATACTCGGCCGTCACGACGAAGACGTGGTGCGTCTTGGGGTCCAGCTCCATGGTCCGGGCGCCGCGGGCCGTCGGCACCGTCTCGACGACGGAATACTTGTCCGCGGATTCCTGCCGGACGACGGTCAGGTTGCCCCCGCCGTTCGAGGCGAAGACGAGACCGGTCCCGGGATCGTAGCGGACCGCGTCGGGGCCGTCTCCGATCGGCACCGTCGTGACGACTTTGCCCTTCTCGAAGTCCGACACGACCATGACCTTGTCGCAGACGCTGAAGAGCCTCTTGTGCTTGAGATCGATGGCCAGGCCGCTCGGGCCTTCGCCGGGCGCGATCGACCAGCGCGTCTTGACCTGAAGCGTCTTGGCGCCGAAGGCGACGATCTCGCTCTTGTCCTCGTTGTTGACGAAGATCGTGCCCTTCCCGTCCGTGACGGCGAATTCCGGCTTGCCGCCGATGTCGACGGTCCCGACGACCTTGTCGGTGGCGGCGTCGATGGCCGTCGCGTTGGCCGTCCGGCCGTTGAAGGTGAAGACCCGGTCCGAGAAGGCGTCGTACATGATGGCGTCGGGATTCTGGCCGGAGGACGGGATCTCCGCGAGGACCTTGCCGGTCTTGAGGTCGAACACGGAGACGCTGTTACCCCGGCCGTTGGAGATGTAGCCCCGGTTCCTTTTCGGGGCGAAGGCCACGCCATGAACGCCCTTGAGATCGGTGATCGGCGCCGCCTTGACCCCGGTGTCGACGTTCAGGATCTCGACGGCGTTGCCGTGGGTCACATAAAGAAGGCGCGTCTGACCATCCAGGGCCATGTAATCCCAGCCGCCCTCACCGCCGAGCACGTGTTTCTTGAGTTGATGGTAGCCGGCCGGCGCGGCGAGACTCAGGGAGACGACGAAGACGCACAAAACCAAGACTACGATTCTAAGATGTTTCACGGGGACCTCTCTTTTCAATCATGACGATATTATTTCGCGCTAAGAGGCGCTAAAGCCTTGCGGGCCAAGGCTCCGGCGTACGCTCCGAAAAAGGCCACGGCCAGCGCGAGGAGCGAGCCGAAGTTCCGGTGCATGGCGATCCCGAAAAGCGGCACCCAGGCGCCGACGGCCAGGGCCCAGACCGGAGCCCGGGACGGGCGGAGCGCGCCGAACACGGCCGCGGCCAGAAAGATCATCCCTGCCGTGATGCCGGAATCATCCCAGGTGGGCCGCGAATCCACCCTGCCGATGAAGAGACCAACGGCGATCGCGAGGAGCGTCATGGCCAGTAATAGTCCCTTTCGCGGTTCACGGGCACCCGGGGAGCCGGGTTTCGGCGTCGGATTGGCGATAATGGTCAGCCTTTCCAATCCTTCATGACCTCGGCGAAGCAGGACAGGCCGCTCGGGATACAGGAGCCATAGCCGTGCCCGGGGAAGGTCCAAGCTCCGGCGAGGTAGAGGTTCTTGATGGATGTTTTTTGCGGGAAGCGACGTTGACCTGAGTTGTCGACGGTCTGGTCCCAGCCGTAGATCGCGCCGCGGGGGTTCGAGGTGAAGCGGAGGTTGGTCAGGGGTGTCGCGACCTCCTTGACCTCGATGGCCTTCCTCAGCCCGGGCAGGAGCGTCTTCTCGACCTGGTCGATCAGGATGTCGGCCAGGCGCATCTTCTCCTTATTGTAGGCGTCCTTGGCGCCGTAGAAATAATCGGTCTCGTATTTCTTCCAGTAATCGTAGCCCTGAGTGGCCATGATATTGAGGGTATTCTTGCCTTTCGGCGAGCAACCGGGACTGACGTTGTCATAGATCGTCAGGCTGAAGCCGGTGTCGGCCGGAAGACCGCCGGCCAAGGCGGCGTTGTAATCGGCCTCGAGGTCGTAGCCCGTGTTGTAGAAGATCTCGCTGTCCTTGAGCCCGACCTTGCGGACGAGGTCCGTCTTGAGACCCAGCCAGACGAGGAGTGACGAAAAGCTGACGGACAGCTTGTCCATCCGCGCCAGCGTGTCCTTGAGGAACTCCTGTTCGTCCAGCATCCGGTTGAAGGTGTCAATGGCGTTGGCGTTGGAGATGACGGCCCGGCCGCGGAATTCCGAGCCGTCTGCCGTCCGGACGCCGTAAGCCGTGTGATCCCGCGTGAGGATCTTCTCGACCCGCGTGTTGAGCTTGACCTGGCCGCCGTTCGTCTTGATGATCCCGGCCAAGGCGTTGCTGATCTTTTGCGACGTGCCGGCGGGATAATAGCCGCCGCCATCGAGATAGCCCATGAGGGGCATGGCATAGTAGAAGGGCGAGAGCTTGGACGGCGGCAGGCCGAAGTATCCCCACAGCCCCGAGATGACGGCCTTGAGCTTGGGGTCCTTGATGCGGTCGTCGACCATGGCCCCCCAGGTCCTGTTGAAGTTCTTGAAGAGGAAGGGGAATTTCTGCGGGAAACTCGCCATGTCGATCGGTTCGCCGCTCGGCATGCGGCCGACGTCGCCGGCAAGTCCCTTCATGTCGGCGAAGATGCCATCGATCCCCACCGCCTCGCCGGGGAAGTGCGTTTTGAGGATCTTGAGGTAGCCGGCGATGTCCCGATCGGGCACCCGGAGGTCATAGTCGGGATAGATGGCCCGATAGAGAGGCTTGTGCGGTGCGAAGACGACGTCCTTGATCTCGGGGAATCCGTAGATCAGGTTGGGAATGCCGTCACGGAGGCCCACCGTCGTCGAGTGGAGCGAAACATCGAAGGTGAA
>JADGNU010000144.1 GCA_017883305.1 Candidatus Aminicenantota bacterium
GGCGGCCGTCCGGGCGAAGAGACGAGATGTCCGCACGACCTCGGTCGAGACGATCCAGCCGGCGCCCTTGGCAAAGAGGACGGACCCGGGCCAGAGCGTAACTTCGCGGTTCTTTGCCGCCGCATAGACATTCTTCTCTTTGTGCGCGGCGATGTTCGAGAGATAGCCGCTGAGGACGGACCTGTGGATCGCCCCGTAGAGTGCCGGGGAGATGTCCGTGTGTAAAATGGGGGACACAATACCTATTCCCCAATTTCTTCGCTCTCCTGCTGCCCTTCCGGTTCCCTCTGCTCCGAGATCCTTTGCAGCTTCAGATGCACCTCTACGCCCCTTCCCCGGCCGCGCCCGCGGACCTAGCGCCAGCTCTCGGAGGGCATTCTCGATCTCGGCATGGAGGTAGACCCACTCGCGCATCCGCGGGAAGGACAGGAAGTTCTCGTGGCAGAACCTCCGCTTCTGGACGAGCGACGAGAGCTTCTCGAAATCGCCATGAAAGCGGTTCCAGATGTTGAGGAGGACGAGGAAGTCCGAGTCCGGATGGCGGAATGCGGCATGCACGGCGTCGGCCTGCTGGGCCTTGTCCGGCGGGCGCTCGCGCGGGTCGCGGACGCTCAACGCCGCGGCCAGAACGGACACCTCGGGCAGGCAATTCTCGACGCGGGCCTCGATCAGCATGCGAGCGACGCGCGGGTCGACCTGCATCCTGGCCATCGCCCTCCCCGTCTCCGTCAGCTCCCAGCGGGAATTGGGGAATTGGTATTGTGTCCCCGATTTGCGGACAGCGCCGAGCTCGACGAGCGTGTCATAGCCGTCGTGGACGGCCTTGGACGCCGGCCTGTCGATGAACGGGAATTGGAGCGGGTCGCCGAGCCCCAGGTCGGTCATGCGCAGGATGACCTCGGCCAGGTCGGATCTCAGGATCTCCGGCGAGGTGAACTCGTCGCGCGACTCATAGTCGACCTGGCTGTAGAGGCGCACGCACAACCCCTCCCTGACCCGGCCGCACCGGCCTTTGCGCTGGTCGGCCGAGGCCCGGGAGATCGGCGAGATGGGCAAGCTGTTGATGCGCGTCCCCGGCTGGTACTGGGCGATCCGGGCGACGCCCGTATCCACGACGTAGCGGATGCCGGGGATGGTCAGCGACGTTTCGGCGACGTTCGTGGCCACGACGATCTTAGGCAGGGTCACGGTGTAAACGAGGCGCTGCTGGCCCGCCGGCAAGCGCGAAAAGAGCGGCAGCACTTTGACCGCAGGCCAGTTCCGCCCCTCGAGCATGCGGCAGGTCTCGAGGATGTCCTGTTCGGTCGGCATGAAGACCAGGACGTCGCCGGGTGGCTTCTCGCGACGCAGGTATTCGACCGCCTCGACGGCCTGGTCGACGTAGTCCTTGTCCTCGGCCTCCTCCTTGTCGGGCGCGAGGTACTCGACCTCGACCGGGTAAAGACGCCCGCTGACCTCGATGACCGGCGCGTTGCGGAAGGCCTTCGAGAATTTCTCCGTGTCGAGCGTCGCCGAGGTGATGACGAGCTTAAGGTCGGCCCGCTCGTCGAGGAGGCGGCGCATGATGCCGAGAAGGAAATCGATGTTGAGCGAGCGCTCGTGGGCCTCGTCGATGATGATCGTGTCGTACTCGTGAAGGCCGTGGTCGCCCTGCGTCTCGGCGAGGAGGATGCCGTCGGTCATGACTTTGATGTAGCCGTCGCGCGAGGTCCGGTCCTGGAAGCGGATCTTGTAGCCGACCGACCGCCCGAGCGGCTCGCCGATCTCTTCGGCGATGCGGGCGGCGATGGTCATGGCCGCGAGGCGCCGCGGTTGGGTGACGCCGATGCGTCCGGCGACGCCACGTCCCGCCTCGAGGCACATCTTCGGGATCTGGGTGCTCTTGCCGCAGCCCGTCTCGCCCGAGATGATGACGACGCGGCGGCCCGGCGAGCGCAGAGCGGCGACGATCTCGTCGGCGCGCGGCGTGATGGGGAGCTCCGGCGGGTAGGAAACGCGCGGAACGTTGCGGGCGCGGGCGGCCAGCCAGGCCTCGAACCGGGCGCGGGAGCCAGCGCGGGACTTCTGTTCCATCGCGCCTATTTTACATCAAAGCAGCGCCGGGGACTCCCGATCGGGCGCGACGCTCAGGCGGCCAGCTTCCTCAGGGAATCCAGGATGGCCGTCACATCCGCATCACGGTTATTCAGGTAGAACGAAACCCGGATCGAGTTGAGGCCTCCCTCGCTGACGGGCCTGGCCCTGATCCGGTCCTTGGCCAGATGCTCCATGATCTCGGTGTACGTGTGGGTCTTCATGCGGAAGTGGGAAAGTCAAATGCAGGTTCTATTTCGGGCGGCGAGGCCCGACGCCGAACGGCGGCAGGGCTCTCCTCCCGGGATAGGCCAGCACGGGAAACCCCACTGAATGGGGGAAGAAAAAGCCGGCCACGGAGATGCTGTCGGCGCGGGGATGTCCGCGTCTCATCAACGCCGTGGCCAGCTGGGTGATCGCTGACGCTCCGGGCCTCACGGCGAGCCGGAGCGTCTTTATCCTCGAAGCACTGTGCGTTCGGTCGCTCATCTTTGTATCTCCATATCCATAGACGAGCCGGGCCGCTCGAAAGTTGCAGATTCGGGAGATGTCGGTCGATTTTTTCGCATTGTCCTTTTTGAGGGCAAAAACGTGGGTTTTAGCCAGAATTCGGGCCTCTTTTTGGCCCTAGGTCATTGATTTTCTTCGAGAAGCTGTGGTCCGACCCCAATAGAACCGCCGCGCTTTTAATGGTCGCTCCGCCGACTCCGCTCCCTGCCGGTCCGGCCCCATTGGTAGAGCGCCCCGAGGGCGACGACGGCGGCGCCGACGACCCAGGACAGCTTGGGCAGGTTGACCATCAGGACGAGGCATGACACGAACCCGAGGCCGGTCACGATCCGCATGCCTCCTCTAAGGACCTTGAGCCCGCTCAGGTTCAAGGCGGCATAATAGAGGAGGAGCGAAAAGCTGCTGATGTAGGCGATGTGCGGCAGGTCCGCGGAGAACGCCAGCACGAGCATGGCGGCGCCGCCGATGAGGACGGCGTTCCGGGGCACTCCCTTCGTCCCGCCGGTCCTGCCTACAAACCTCGGGAGCTCTCCGTCGCGGGCCATGACCTGGGCCAGCCGCGAGATGCCCAGAACCGAGGCCAGGGCCACGGTGCCCGTGGCCGCGAGCCCGCCCAGGGCCACGAGACGCGAGCCGAAGCCCATGCCTATGCTCCCGAGCGCGTCCGCGAGCGGCGAGCCCGAACCGGCCAGGAGCTTCGAGCCGGCGACTCCGACCGCGGCCACGGCAACGACCAGATAGATCACGGTCGAGATGAAGATCGAGATCAGGGTCGCCCGCGGCACGTTCCTCCGCGGGTCGTCGATCTCGTCGGCGACTATAGCCACCCTGGCGAAACCGGCATAGGCGAAGAAGATGGTCGCCGCCCCGGCCCAGACCCCGCTCAGCCCGAACGGCATGAACGGGCGGAAGTTCGCCCCCTGGAAATGGAGGAAGGCCGCGGCCGAGAAGAAGAGAAGCACCGCGATCTTGATCCCGACCAGCACATTGTTGAAGCGGCTCGATTCCTTGGCCCCCATGAGGTGGATCAAGACCGTCGTGACCGCGACGATGACGATGCCGACCCCGGTCGGGAGCTGTGGGAAAAAGAAGGACAGATAGTGGCCGAAGCCGACGGCCACGGTGGCCCCGCCGACGATGTTCGAGAACAGCCACACCCAGCCGACGAGGAAGCCCGAGAAATCAGAGATTGCCTCGCGGGTGAAGACGTATACGCCTCCGCTCCGCGGATACTTCCGGCTCAGCGCGGCCGACGAGAACCCGGTCAGGAGCGAGACGACGGCGGCGATCAGGACCGAGCCGACGAGGGCCGGGCCGGCGACCGCGGCGGCCGCCCCGAGGATGACGAAGATGCCGGCGCCGATGATGGAGCCGAGGGAGATATTGACCGCATCAAAGAGAGACAATCGGCCGCCAGGCGGACCTTGAGGAAGAGGCATCGGTTCTTGTTCCCCGCAACAACTATACAGGCAGAATCTTTAAAGTCAAAAGACTTCTTCACCCGGCGTTTTTGCGGCCAAAAACGCGGGAATTAAGGGCAATTCGCGGGTATTTTTGGACCTAAGTTGCTGATTTTATTCTGAAAGCTGTGGTCCGACCCCATTGTCAGAACCTGTAGTTGTAGCTGACCTTGAAGAAGAAGCCGCGCTTCATCTGGTGGAGGCGGCTGCTCGGAGCGAAGCCGGCCAGGCTATCGTCCCACTCCTGCTTCTCCAGGGCGGAACCGTAGCCCAGGAAGACGACCGTGCCCGGGATGTAGGTGAACGAGATGAGCCCGTCGAGGATCATCCGCTTGTAGAAATCGTTGTACTCGACGATGCCCCGGACGAACAGGTACTTGTTGAGCTGGAAGGTGTTGCGGCTCCGGAGGATCAGGTAGTCATAGATCTTGGTTTTGTCGAGCTTTCTGTAAAAATCGACGTAGCTCAGGCTCAACGTGAAATCGAGCTGGGTGATGGGCTGGTACTTGAGGCCGCCCATGACGCTCGTCCCGTACCCCTGGTAGGGAGCCGTGGGATCGTAGAACGTGCTGCCCGTGCGACGGACGCGAGACTGGATATAGATCGATTTCGCCAGCTGGGATTCCATCTGGAAGCCAAAGCCGCTCTGGTCGAACCGCTGCCCCAGATAGACCTCGTTGACGAGCAGGCCGTCGAAGCGGACCATCGTGTTCCTCGGCAGATAGAAGCGCAGGACGAAGACGTTGGCCGTCTCCCACATCTTGTAGATGGTGTCGTAGAGCTGGTAGCTCCAGTAGAAGGGCTGGAGCCTCTGGAAGAATTTCGATTTCGGATAGATCGTGTACATGGCGAAAGCCGAGACGCGCCGCAGCCCCGTCCGGTAGAGAAAGCCCGAGTCGACCCGGAAGCCCTCCGAGATGTCCTGATAGCCGAGGTCGAGGACCCACTTCCGGTTGGAGAAGCTGTAGTCCAGGCCCAGGGCGTGGTCGGCGGCCGTCGTCTCGGCGCCCGGGTCGCGAGTCAGTGAGCCGAAGAGATGGAACGAGGCCGTCTGCGTCTGGCTCAGACGGAAACGCCCGTCGAAGCCGCCGACGCGGTTGTAGCCCGAGCCGTTCTCGCGGCCGGTATAGAAGGCGCCCAGGAAAGCGTCGTCCTTGAGCGAGTGTTTGTAGCGGGCGATCATGAAGTCCGGGTGAAGATCGACGACGCCGGGTTCGTCGGGAACGCTGTCTTTGGCGTAGATCGCGGCCACGGTGTCGCGCGGCGTGACCTTGCCGGTCAGCTTGAACCCGAACGTCGGATCGACGATCGTCCGGGTATAGACAAGGGACTGGAGCGGGGCCTCCTCGACCGCGCCGCCGAACTGCCAGAGGTCGCTGCCCTCGAGGAAGAACGGCCGTTTCTCCTCATAATAAAGGGAATAGCGCTGGTTGAAATCGATCTGGCCGGCGTCGGCCTCGACCTGGCTGAAGTCGGGGTTGACCGTCCCGTCGAGCGTCAGGTCCGAGGTGATGCCGAATTTGGCGGTCAGGCTGAGGTCGTCGATGTCCAGCTCTTTGTTCCGCACGAGCCGGCCTTGCGTGTCCGGGGTCGCTTCCTGGGTCCGCCCGAACGTGAAGGCGGGCAGCAGCTCGATGACCCTCTTGTATTTGAGCCCGGAGAGCTGGAACGGCTGGGCCTGGCCCAAGAGGGAGCCGTAGTTCGGGTCGAGGGGCGGGAAGCTGACCTGCTCCGAGGTCCGGGTGAAGAAGCGGATGAACATGACGCGCCAGGTCTGCGGATCGCGACTCGGGAAACGCAGGCTCTTGAGCGGGATCCGGGCCTCGGTCGTCCAGCCCTGATCGTCGACCTGGCCGGCGCTGTACCAAACGGCGTCGAAGGTCAGCTCAAGGTTCCCGTTGACGTTGACCATCCCGTCGCCCTGGATGCCGCAGGGGTTGACGGCGAAGCAGAAGCCGCTCTGCCGGTCGTTGAACGTGTCGACCATGATGAAGACGAGATCGTCCTGGAACACCAAATCGCGTTTGCAGACGGCGCCCTTGACCTTGGCCGGATCGGAGTCGTAGCAGCGGAAGGCGAAATAGAAGTTCTCGGCGTCATAGGCGATATAGGCTTCCGTCTTCTGGCTGGCGTCCTTCCCGTAGTCGGGCTTGAGTGTCTTGAAGCCGTCGAACTTGAGCCCGGAGGCCCAGGCCGGGTCGTCGAGAATGCCGTCGATGACGGGCGGCTTCTCGGCCTTGGTCAGGACAGGGACGGTCTCCTCGGTCCGGGCCGCCGGCGCCGTTGGCGTCCCGCCGGCCGCGAGGAGCGAAGATGCGGCAACGATGAGGCCCATGACAAGAAGGATCGGCTTCCCAGACTTGTTCATGAAGTCCTCCAGGTCGAATTCGGGCGCGCGTCTCGCATCTCCCCTATCTACGGAGCGCCCTCTTAAAAGGTTCGCTTCCCTGGGGATATTTCCGGGAGACCGCGACGCCTTCTTCCCGTGAGGCTGGCCTTCAGGAAGCCCCCGAAGCTTGATTAATTTGTTTTTTATCTGTAAGTTGTATTCGTCAGGGCAAGAAAAGCGCGGGTCGCGCGTCAAAACTACGGAGGAGCGAGAACATGAGAAACCCCGCCACCAGGAAATTCAGGATCCCTGCGAGAGTCGCCGCGCCGGCCTTTACGGCGGTCTTGCTCGGGCTGGTCCTGCTCGGCGCCTTCGACGCCTGCAAATCGAAGCCCCCGGCCGACGTGCCTGGAGAATTCACCTTCCACAGCCAAGCCGTCCACCCGGCGGCGGTCAGCGCCCTCTACAATTCCTCGACCGGGCAGATCGATCTGGCCGCTTTCAAGACCAATCTCGAGCCCCGTCAATGGGAAGACCAGCCCGGATGGTGGGTGACCGATTTCGAGGAAGACCCGCCCAGCGGCCGCTCGCCGTTCTTCGGCTACGCCGCCTTCGCCGGGCCAATCAGCGATGGGGCCGAGATCTACGTCCTCGCGGTCATCTTCAATCAGGGTGAGACAGCCGACGTCAATAATCTCGTGCTCCTTCAGAAGAACGGCACTTGGCTGAGCCTGGTCCGGACCTGGAACGAGGGCAGCGCCTGCAACGGCGGCATCAGCAATCAGCGCATGGTCAACGACAACTTCCTCTATTCACGGGAACTTACGCCCATCGACCTTCTGGGCCTGTCGGTCGGTCTCGGGCTCGACCTCAAGACCAACGAGGACCTCGAGGCGACGAGCGAGAGCTGTTTCGCTTCGGCGAACTACGTCTACAACCTCACCCAAGACCGCGAGGACCTCGTTTCGGTCCGCCTCTACGACGAGCCCGAGCAGGACGAGAAAGGCCGGACCGAGCGGTTCCGCTACCAGTCCTGTTTCAACCGCATCTTCAACGATTACGTCGCCCGGGGCAAGACCGCGCTCACGCCCAAGGAAGTCGACGAGTTCGCCATCCGCTTCAAGAATGAATGC
>JADGNU010000145.1 GCA_017883305.1 Candidatus Aminicenantota bacterium
CTGCTTCGTTGCAAAGGGTTCGCAGTACTCGGAGTACAGCTTCACCCTTTGACGCCTCGCATCTGCAGCCGCCTCGGCTCGTGAATAATCCAGGCTAGATCAGTAACCCAGCTTGAGTGCCTCGGGCTTGGCGCCTTCCGCGAGGGAGTAGGGGAGGCGGGCCTTGCGGAAGTCGTTCCTTTCGAGAAGGATGTCCTTCGTCCCCTCGCCGGCGAGCAGCAGGAACGTCCCCGTTCCTTCCATGGCGCGGCAGTTGCGGACGACAGCGTCATCGACCAGGTTCAGCAGCACGGCGGGGGCTTTATCTGCCGCGGGCGACTGGACGGCCGTGATCCCGTCCAAGACGACGTCTTGGACCTCGTCCAGGGCGAGGGCACTCTGCCATTTTTCCGAGGGCGTGCCCTCCCAGACGATCTCGACGTCCTTGAGGCTCAGGTTGCGGGCCTGCTTGAAGACGAGGCCATGCACGGCCTTGTCATAGGCCGCGTTCGGATCGTGGGCGACGATGAGCTTGACGTTCTCGAACGAGACGCCGTCGAGCCAGGAATCCGGATGCCCGTTGCAGATGCTGGAGCCGTAGCCGCGGGCGATGACGTTCTGGATCTTCACGTTGCGGATCGCGCCGGCCGGCCGGTCCTTCTCGGGCGGCCAGTTGGCGTGGACCTCGCTCCGCTTCTTGATATTGAAGTGAAAGGGCTCGCCGTCCCCCCACCAGAACCATTCGTAGCGGATCGTCTCTATCGTCAGGTTCGACAGGACGATGTTCTCGACGGCGCCCCCGTCGAAGGTCATGAAGGCGATGCCCCGGTTCGATTTGGTGATGACGCAGTTGTCGATCGTGACGTTGCGGATGCCGGCGATGTTGCCGTCGCAGAACTTGATGGCGCTCGAGGCCGAGCTGAGGCGGCAATTGGTCACGGTGATGTTCTCACAGGGCTTGGCCGGGCCGAACCAGTCCATGGAATAGAAGACCAGGGCGTCGTCGCCCGTCTCGATGGTGCAGTTGGCGATGCGGACGTCCTTGCAGCCGTCGGGGTCGATGCCGTCGGCCCAGACACCGTCTTCGAGGCTCGTCCGGATGTAGACTCCGTCGATGACCAGCCGCTCGCATTGGACGGGGTGCATAGTCCAGGACGGTGAATCCACGAACGAGACCCCGGCGATGCGGACATCCGTGCAGCGAAGGAGGAGGACCATCTTGCCCGTCCGGTCGGGCTTGGGAAACGCGCGCATCAGCGGCAGGCCGAGCTTTTCCATCTGGATCTGGTTCGGGCGGATGAAGTCGTCTTCATGGTCGCCCTTGAGGCGGCGGTCGTACGCGCCCCCGCCGTCGAAGACGCCGCGCCCCTCGATGGTCACGTTCGTCAGGTCCTCGCCGTAGAGCAAGGCGTCTTTATCAAAATGGGACTTGTCGTGCAGGGAATAGACGGTCGCACCGGCTTCGACGAAGAGCCGGATGTGGCTGCGGAGATGGATCGTCCCGCTCGTGTACTGGCCGGGCGGGATGAAGACGGTGCCGCCGCCGGCCGCGGCGCAGGCATCGACGGCCCTCTGGATGGCCTCCTGGGCCAGGTCCTCCTTGATACCGGTGGCTCCGAAATCCTTGACATTGAAAACCAGGGACGAGGGGAGCGGCCCCTCGGACTCGGGCTTCTTGCAGGACGGGAACAGGACCATGGCGCCGATGACGGCGATAACCAAGACGGAAGCTTTCGACATCGCGTCCTCCCTCGCGGGGACATTACCACGACCTCCGGCCCCTTGGCAACGGCCGCCGCTGGAATAGCGGCGGTTGCCTGGATCCTCGTCCTGGACTAAAATCCCTCCGCCGGCCGGCGAGCGGGCCGCGGCCGAGATCAGACTGGAGAAAGCCCATGCGAAGACGACAAGCGTTGAGAGATCTCTTGGCCGGGGGAGCTGCCACGGGAGCGCTGGCCGCGCTCGGAGCGAAGGCCGCCGGGGCTGGCCAGCCGGTTGCCGGAACAAGCCAAGCGGCGGCTGGCCGGGACGGCCTTGTGGAGAAAGTCAAATGGTCGATGCTGGCCATGCAACGGGAGGCCTGGGAGCAAGGGGTGGCCATGCAGTCGCTCCTCGAATGGGGCGATCGCGATATGGTTGTCCGTATGGCCCGAGGGGCGATGCTGCGCGTTTACGAGGATGGCCGGCTGGGGATGGTCTCCGACAATCACGGCGTCACCGACCCGGCCGCCAACGGCGAGGGGGTTCTTTTCGCGGCCAAGGCGACCGGTGACCCCCACTTCAAGAACGGGGCGGACCATATGCTCGAGTATCTGCTGAAGAAGGCCCCGAGGACGGTTGACGGCACGCTCCATCACATCGATCACAAACCCCAGGTCTGGATCGACTCGATGTACATGGCCCCGCCGTTCCTGGCCGTGGCCGGCGCTCCGGCGGAGGCCGTGAAACAGATCCAGGGCTTTCGGCGCATCCTATGGAACAAGCCGGCCGGGCTCTTCTCCCATATCTGGGACGACGGCACAAAGACCTTCGAAAGGAAGGCCTTTTGGGGCGTCGGCAACGGCTGGGCCGCGGCCGGCATGACCCGGGTCATCCGGGCCTTGCCTGAAAGCATGAAGGGCGAGAAGAAGCGCCTCGTGGGCTATGTCCGCGAGGTCCTCGACGGCTGCCTCAAGCGGCGGCGCCCCGACGGCCTCTTCCACGATGTCGTCGACGATCCGAAATCGTTCGTTGAGACGAACCTGTCCCAGATGCTCTCCTACACGATCTTCCGGGGGGTCAAGGGCGGCTGGCTGCCGAAATCCTATATCCAGGAGGCCGAGATCATGCGCCGGGCCGCCACGAGCAAAGTCGACGAACTCGGCTATGTTCGCGACGTCTGCGGTTCCCCGACCTTCGAGAGACCCGGCGTAGCGACGGAGGGACAGGCCTTCTTCATCCTCATGGAGGCGGCGGCCCGGGACTACGGCGCCTGAGGCTCAGCGCTTTTTCGTGAGCTCGGCGCAGCGGATACCGCGGGGGTAAAAGCACTTGTTGCAGGAGATGCATTCCGACTTCGTGGTCAGCCCTTCGCGGAAGTGCTTCACGAGGAAGGGGTCGCGGATGAGGGGACGGCTCAGGGAGATGAGATCGGCCCGGCCTTCCTCGACGATCTTTTCGGCCACGGCCAAGGTCCGAATGCCGCCGAGGGCGAAAACAGGCACCTTGACCGCTTTCTTGATCCGGGCGGCGTTCTCGGCGAAGTAGCCCTCGTCGGCCTCGCTCCGAAGCCCAGGCCAGACCGAGCCCCGGCCGGCTTCGGCCATGCCGCCGCTCACCTCGATCGCGTCGATGCCTTCGGCTTCGAGCATGCGGGCGATGCGGACGGCATCGTCCACGGTCAGCCCCCCATCCAGGAAATCCGTCGAGTTCAGCTTGACGATGACCGGGAAGGCCGTGCCGCAGGCCGCTTTGACGCCGCGAAGGACGTCGATGAGGACCCGGGCCCGCTTCTCGACCGGGCCGCCCCATTCGTCGGTCCGCCGGTTGGTGTGCGGGGAAAGAAAGCTCGAGATGAGATAGCCGTGAGCGGCATGGAGCTGGACGCCGTCGAACCCGGCCCGTTTGGCCCGGCCTGCCGCAGCGACAAAATCCGTTATGAGCGCGCGGATCTCCTCGCCCCTGAGCTCGCGCGGCATGACCTTGGACACGGGATCATAAACGGCGGAAGGGGAGACCGGGATGCAGGCGCAGAGCCGCTCCTTGGTCTGGCGCCCGGCGTGGGCGATCTGGAGGAAGACGAGGGAGGAATATCCATGGACCGCCGCGGGGATGCGGGCCAGGCCCTCGACGAAACGGTCGTCATAGACCGCCGTCTGTCGCGGGCTGGCCTTGCCCGAAGGCTGGACAAAGGCATGGCCGCTGATGATCAGTCCGACTTCGCCTTCGGCCAAGCGGCGATAGAGCTCGACCTCGTTGTCGGTGACGTTTCCTTCGTCGTCGGCCATGTACTCGTGTGTGGCCGAGCGGACGAAGCGGTTGGGGACGGAGATGGAGCCGATCTTGAGTGGCGTGAACAGGATGCTCATGCGCCCATTCTAGCGGAATCGGGCTCGCGAGAATACCCCGCCTTGCGCCTCGATAGCCCTTTGGTCTATTGTGTCTCCTGAATAGACGGAGAAACGAGGAGGACGGTCGTGCCGGTGGCCGAGATCGAACGCAAGGTCCTCGAAACCCTGGACAAGCTCGGCATTCCCTATGTCCGCCATGAGCATCCGCCGGTCGCGACGGTCGAAGAGGCGGAAAAGCACTGGGCCGGCCTCAAGGGCACGCACTGCAAGAACCTCTTCCTCCGCAATTACAAGGGGAACCGGCACTACCTCGTCATCGCGCCCGTCACCCGCGGCATCGACCTCAAGCGCCTCACGGCCCAGCTTGACGAGGACCGGTTGAGCTTCGCCTCGGCCGAGCGCCTGAAGCGCTGGCTCGGCGTCGGGCCGGGCTCCGTTTCGCCGTTCGGCCTCGTCAACGATGAGGCCCATCATGTCCAGGTCGTCTGCGACATCGCCCTCAAGTCCGGATCCGCCCTGGGTTTTCACCCCAATGTCAACACGGCCACGCTCGAGATCACCCTGGCCGACTTCGAAAAATTCCTGGCCTCGTGCGGCAACACCGTCCGCTGGCTGGAGCTCTGATCCCATGGAGGTCCCCATGCGCCGCAGTTCCCTCTTAATCGCCGGGCTTCTCCTGGTCCCAGCGGCCTTCTCGGCCATTCCGAACGTCCAGATCGCCGAGCCCAAAACCGCCTTCGCCCCGTTCGAATATGTCTGCCGGAGAGCGGCCGGCCCTCTCAAGATCGATGGCCGGCTCGACGAGGCCTCCTGGGCCGACGCGGACTGGACGGAGGTGTTCGGCGACATCGAAGGCCCAGCCAAGTCCGCGCCGCGCTTCAGGACCCGCGTCCAGATGCTCTGGGACGATCAGTATTTCTATATCGGGGCTTATCTCGAGGAGCCTCACGTCTGGGCCACCCTGAAGGACCGGGATTCGATCATCTTCCAGGACAACGACTTCGAGGTCTTCATCGACCCCGACGGCGACACCCACGATTATTATGAGCTGGAGATGAACGCGCTGAACACCGTCTGGGACCTCCTGCTCGTCAAACCTTACCGCGACGGCGGCCCGGCCGTCCACGCCTGGGACATCCAGGGGCTCAAGACCGGCGTTCACGTCATGGGCACGTTGAACGATCCGTCCGACCGGGACAAAGCCTGGTCCGTCGAGATCGCCCTGCCCTTTTTCGTCCTCAAGGAGTGCATCCCTGGCAAGCCCGAGCGCCCGGCGGTCGGGGACCAGTGGCGGGTCAATTTTTCGCGGGTCGAATACCACCTGGACGTCGAGAACGGCGCCTACGTCAAGGCCAAGGACCCCGGCACGGGCCAGCCCCTGCCGGAGGACAACTGGACCTGGACGCCACAGGGAGTCATCAACATCCACTACCCGGAGATGTGGGGCTTTGTCCAGTTCTCCTCGAAGGTTCCCGGCAAGGGTAAAGAGAAATTCGACCGGCGGCCCGACGAAGAAGTGAAATGGGCCCTGCGCAAGATCTATTACGCCGAGCGGGCCCGCTCTTTCGAAAACTCCCCGTTCAGCACCGTCCTCGGATCCCTCGGCCTCAAGAACGAAGCGGCCTTGCGGGTCAAGGGCTGGTCCTATCCGCCGGTCCTCCAGACGACGACGAGCCTGTTCGAGGCGATCTACGCGGCCAAGAGCGGTGAAACCTGGCACATCCGGGAGGATGGGCTCGTCTGGAAAGAGACGCCGGCCAGGCCGGCCGCCAAATGAACACGGAGCACACCATGCCCAATCTCGCCGGCTCGATCGTCCTCATCCTTTTCGCTTTTGCTGTGAGCGGACCCGTGCGAGGGGCGGCCCTGCCGGCCGCCAAGCCCGAAAGCGTCGGGATGTCCTCGCGTCAACTGGCCTTTCTCGACAAGATCGTCGACGAGGCCGTGGCCCGAAAGGATTTTCCGGGCGCCGTCCTCCTGGTCGCCCACAAGGGCCAGGTCGTCTACCGCAAGGCCTTCGGCGTATCCCAGCTCATCCCCGAGAAGCGGCCCCTCACCGCCGACATGATCTTCGATCTGGCCTCGGTCACCAAGCCCGTGGCCACGGCGACGGCGGTCATGCTCCTGGTCGAGCGGGGCGACATCCGCCTCTGGGACAGGGTCCGCGTCTATGTGCCCGAATTCTCGATTTGGTACGGAGAGAAGGGGATCGCGGGCGAGGAGGCCCGGCTCTACAATCTCCTGACGCACACCTCGGGGCTGCCGCCGTACACCGACGCCAAAGAGGCGGCCAAGAAGTTGGGCGATCCCTGTACGACGGCTGACCTGGTCAAGCTCATCGCGGCGATCCCCAAGGAGATGCCGGTCGGGAAGGAGTTCGTCTACAGCTGCCTGAACTACATCACCCTGGCCCATATCGTCCACAAGGTCTCAGGGCAGACGCTCGACGAGTTCGCCGCCGAGAACATCTTCAAGCCCTTGGGCATGACCCGGACCTTCTACCGTCCGCCGGCCGACCTGATCGACCAATGCGTGCCGACCGAGGTCATCGACGGAAAGCCGCTCCGCGGGGTCGTCCACGACCCTCTGGCCCGCTTGCAGGGCGGCGTCTCCGGCAACGCCGGCCTTTTCTCGACGGCCGACGACCTGGCCGTCTTTGCCCAGATGATGCTTGGCCGCGGCACGTTCAACGGCATCCGCATCCTCAGCCCGCTCACCGTCGACCGCATGACCGAGATCTTCCCCAAGGTCGGCGCATCGGGTCGCGGCCTCGGGTGGGACATCGAAACGGACTATTCGACCGTCCGCGGCGATCTTTTCGGTACCGGGTCCTACGGACACTCCGGCTACACCGGCACCTCGATCTGGATCGACCGCGAAACCGAGACCTCGGTCGTCCTCCTGACCAACAGGGTCCACCCGGACGACAAGGGGGACATCATCGCCTTGCGCAGCAAGGTGGCCAACGTCGTCGCCGCCTCGATCCGGGGCCAATAAAGACTTTGACATCGCCCCGGCCCCGTGCTATGGTTCGGGCCGGAACCACAGGGCATGCAAGTCCAGATCGAGCGCGAGATCTATATTCGGGCGTCTCGCTCCTTCGCCGTTCTCGGCGAGGCCATCCAGAGCTTCAAAGGCTATCTCGAGCCGCACGTCGCGGCGAGCGCGCCGGATTACTACCGGGCCAGGAACCTGCTCAAGGAAGGCAAGGCCTTTTACGACCAGACCCTTCAGGACGCCAAGAAGCTCCTCGGCCCGATCCCCATCTATGCCGCCAAGGACTTCGAGAAGTGGCGGTCCCAAGTCCTCGTCGAGAACAAGATCATCGTCCAGGGCCAGACGGCGGAGGAGCTGCTCAGCGAGCTCCACAACGATGATTTCCTCAGGTCCATCATGAGGCCGGAGGACGTCGACGAGTACCTCAAGGCCCATTATGAGACGCAGCGGTCGGG
>JADGNU010000146.1 GCA_017883305.1 Candidatus Aminicenantota bacterium
GATATTTCCCAGAAGCGCTCCTCCGAGCCGCTCCGTCGCGCTTCTGATGGTCGCTCCGCAAGCTCCGCTCCCTGCCGCTCCTCCGGGCATCGCCCCTGCACCACCGTCCTTAACCGCTCGTTCGAAAACTCCCTCGGGCTGACTTTCAGAGGTCGTCTCGCATGGAGGCGACTTCGCTCGACACTTCCACCCTAGTAGAAAATGGGGAATTCGGCGAGATCAGGCGGGAAACGTATTGACATGCCGTCCTTTACAGGGTATAAATTGGTGGAAAATAGCGTCACGCCGTCGTTCCGAGGGCTGGAGACGCGAATTCACAGGAGGCCCGATGAAAAAGCTGATCATTTACTCGCTGGCGATCATCCTCGTTTTCTCGTTCGCCGTCTCGTGCAAGAAGAAACCCAAAGAAGTTCCTCCCGCCCCGCCTCAAACCCAGGAACAGCCCCCGGTCGAGAGGGTCGAGCAGCCCAAGATCCAGGAGCCTCAGCTCTCCGAAGAGGAAATGCTCCTCCAGAAGTCGCTCGATCAGATCAATCGTGAGAAGCCCCTCGGGATGATCTATTTCGATTACGACAGCGCCGCCGTCCGCAACGACGCCAGGGCCACCCTGGACGCGGACGCGACCTGGCTGAAGAAGTTCCGGACGGTCAAGATCCTGGCCGAGGGCCACTGCGACGAGCGCGGCACCGAAGAATACAACCTGGCCCTCGGCGAGAAGCGGGCCAAGGCCGCCCAGGATTACCTCCTGTCCACGGGCATTGCGTCCGATCGGATCAAGATCATTTCCTACGGCAAGAGCCAGCCCCTCAATCCGGGTCACGACGAGAGCTCCTGGCAGACGAACCGGCGCGCCCAGTTCGTGATCATCGAGAAGTAAGACTTGCGTCACGTTCGCCTCGGGGCCTTGATCCTCGCCGTCCTGACCCTGGCCGTCTGGGGTCAGGACAAGAGCAAGAAGGCCATCGAACTTGTCTACGACGACGTCCAGGTCCTCAAGCAGCAGGTCCAGGAGCTCCGCGCACGGGTCGACCAGAACGCCGAGGAGATCCGGGTCATCCAGGACCAGCTCAAATCCCTGGCCGACCTCGTCCGGCAGGCCATGTCCGGCCAGTCGGGGGTCCAGGAAGGCCTGCGGGCCGTGCCCGCCCAATACCAGGACATTCTCCGCAAGCTCGACCAGCTGACCCTCGATCTCCAGAAGATCACGGCCGACCTGGCCGTCCGGGAGCCCCAGACCGCGACGGCCACGGCGCCTGAGGAGGAGCGGAGGCCCACTCAAGCGCCGGTCAAGCGCCCGGCCGAATCCCGGCCCCAGACCCCCCCCGCTACGGCGCCGCCTCCGGCCCCGACCATGTCCCCGCAGGAAGCTTATTCCGTCGCCTACAACGATTACCTCAAAGGGAACTACGATCTGGCCGTCGAAAGCTTCAAGCTCTATCGCCAGCAGTTTCCGGAGAGTCCGCTCGCCGACAACGCCCTCTATTGGATCGGCGAATGCCGCTACAGCCAGCGGATGTTCGAGGAGGCGATCGACGCGTTCGACGAGCTCGTCATGACCTATCCGCAGGGCGACAAGGCCGCGGCGGCCTACCTCAAGAAAGGCCTCAGCTTCATCGAGCTCGGCCGGAAGCCCGAAGCGCTGGCCGCGCTCAAGCTCCTCGTCGCCAAGTATCCCCTCGAAGAAGAGGCCCGCATTGCCCAGGACAAGATCCGGGAGCTCACAGAAAAATGAGAGACATCAACAGCCTGAATAAAGTCATCCTTGTCGGCCGCCTCGGCCAGAAGCCCGAGATCCGGAGCCATCCCCAGAGCGGCAGCTCATCCGCCAGCTTCTCCCTGGCCACCAACGAGCGGGTCATGAACCGGCAGACGCAACAGCAGACGGAGCGGACGGAATGGCACAAGATCAAGGTCTGGTATCCGCGGCTCGTTGAATTCGCCGATAAATACCTCGAAAAGGGCAAGCTGATCCTGATCGAGGGCAGCATCCGGTCGCGAGATTACCAGGACAGGGACGGCAACAAGAAATACATCACCGAGGTCGTAGCGGACAAGATCGTCCTTCTCGGCAAACGCGAGGAGGGCTCGGCGATGACGACCGACACCACCGACCTCGACAAGGTCTACGGCCGGGGCGGCGGCCCCGGCGCCCCCGGCGGCGGCCGCAGCCCGGAAGCCGGCGAAGAAGAGTTCCCGTCGGGCGACGAGCCCGTCGGCGGCGCCGGCGGCGGGACTGACGACGACATCCCCTTCTAGCTCCGGCCGGTGAGCGAAAAAACACCTCCCGAGGCCGGTTTCTCAAGCCGCATCGTCGAGGACGTCCGTCCCTGGGGCAAGTTCCGCCGCTTCCCCCACGAGGACGCGGGCAGCATCAAGATCATCACCGTCGAGCCGGGCGGCCGGCTGTCGCTCCAATACCACGAGCACCGGGCCGAATTCTGGGTCGTGCTCGACGCCGGGCTCGAGATCACGGTCGGCGACCGGGTCTGGGCCGCGGCCCCGAACGAGGAGATCGTCATCCCCCGCCGCGCCGCGCATCGCGTCCGCAACGTCGGGACGTCGGCGGCCCGCTTTATGGAGATCTGGATCGGCCGCTCGTCGGAAGACGACATCGTCCGCCTCCAGGACGATTATCGCCGGAAATAAGAAGGGGTCAAACCTACGGCGGCGAGCGGATTCTCAGGAGCGAGCTGCAGAATCGTGGCTGAGCACTCGAGGCCGCGATTCTGCGAGATATCTTAGGCGAGTGCTTTTTTCAGATATTTTCCAGAAGCGTTCCTCCGAGTCTCTCCGTCACGCTTCTGATGGTCGCTGCGAAGACTCCGCTTCCTGCCGTAGGTTTGACCCCTTCTGATCATTTCTTCGGAGCCGCTTCGACGGGCTGACCCGTCAGGAACACCTGCGGGTGGCGGAGCAGGATCTCCTCTGTGACGTACTCCTCGATCTCCTGCGCGCTCCGCAGCTTCAGCGTTTCCTCGGCGATCTTCTCGGCGGTCCGGCACTCGACCGACCGGAGGGCCTTCTTGATGCGCGGGATGAAGATGGGGTTCATGCTAAAGGTCCGCAGTCCGAAACCCAGGAGGACGATGGCCGAGGGCGTGTCGGCGGCCATCTCGCCGCAGACGATGACGTCCTTCTCGGCCTTGCGCGCGGCCTGGATGACGGAACGGATGAGCCGGATGACCGCGGGGTGGAACGGCTTAAAGAGGTAAGACACGAACTCATTCGACCGGTCGACGGCCAGGTAATACTGGATGAGGTCGTTCGTCCCGATGCTGACGTAGTCCACTTCCTTCAGCATGACATCGGCTAGGGCGGCGGCCGCGGGCACTTCGATCATGATGCCGAACGGGATCTTCTCGTCGAAGGCCTCGCCCTTGCGCCGCAGCTCCTTCTTGACGTCCTCGAAGATGTCCTTGACCTCGAGGATCTCGTCGACCTCGGTGACCATGGGCACGAGGATGCGCACGTTCTTGCCGGCGCTGGCCCTGAGGATGGCCCGGAGCTGGATGCGGAAGAGGTCCCTGTTGCGAAGGGAGAAACGGACAGCCCGCAGGCCGAGGGCGGGATTGGGCTCCTTCTCGATGTTGAGCTGGGGCAGGCTCTTCTCGCCGCCGATGTCGAGGGTGCGGATCGTGACCGGATGGGGATGCGCGCTCCGGGCCAGGCGGGCGTAGATCTCGAAGTGGTCCTCCTCGGTCGGCAGGGACTCCCGCCGGAGATAGATGAACTCCGAGCGGAAGAGGCCGATACCCTCCGCCCCCATGGACAGGGCCAGATCGACCTCCTCGGGGAGCTCGATGTTGGCCTGGGGGATGAAACGGACGCGGTCAAGCGTCTCCGATTTGAGCTTGGCCGTCTTCTGGAGCTCCCGGCCGTAATTCTCGTATTTTTCCTTCTTGGCCTGGAACTCGCGGCGGACGGCCGGCGGCGGGTCGATGATGACCTCGCCGTCGGTCCCGTCGACGATGATGAGCTCGCCCTCCCTGACCTGGCGCGTAACGTCCCGCAGTCCGAGGACGGCCGGGATGCCGAGGGACCTGGCCAGGATGGCCGTGTGCGAGGTCCCCCCGCCCACGTCCAGGACGACGCCGAGGGTCAGCTCTTTGCTCAGACGAAGGGCGGCCTCGGACGGCAAGAGTTCGTGGGCGACGAGGATGTGCTGCTTCTGCGGCGCCTTCTCCTTTTCCCGCTTCGTCTCGAGGTTCCGGTAGACGCGCTTCAGGACGTCGGAGACGTCGGATTTCCTCTGCCGGAAGTAATCGTCAGTGAGGGATTCGAAGAGCTGCTCGTAGCGCGCGTTGGCCTTGGATAGGGCCCATTCGGCCCGGGCCTTCTCGTCCCGGATGACCGCCTCGAGCCCGCCGACGAGGGTCGGGTCCTCGAGGATCAGGAGGTGGGCCTCGAAGATCAGGGAGCTGTCGGGCCCCATCTTCTCCCGAACGCTCTCTTTGACCCGGGCGAGGTCGGCGCGGGTGCGGTCGAGGGCCTGGTGGAGGCGCTTGATCTCGTCCGGCACCTGGTCGTCCGCGATGATCTCCTTGCGCGAGGTGAAGACGACCCGCTTGGCCAGGAGGACCTCGCCCATGGCGATCCCCGGCGAAACTCCGATGCCGCGCAGGCGCGTCATGTCCATGATCACTCTTTCTCGTCGAAGCGGTTGGCGATGAGCTCGGCGAGCGCGGCCATGGCCGCCTCCTCGTCCTTGCCCGTGATGACCAGACGGATCGTCGTGCCCTGCGTCGCCGCCAGGGTCAGGATGCCGAGGATGCTCTTGCCGTCGATCTCGTCGCCGTCCTTGATGATCTTGACCGACGCGCCGAAGCGGTTGGCCAGGTTGACGAACTTGACCGCGGCCCGGGCGTGCAGGCCCAGCTTATTGCGGATGGTGACAGTCTTGTCGAGCATGGAGGGGTTATTTGGTCCGGGACTTGAGCAGGGCGCTGACGAGGTGGATGTTCTTCTTGCCCTGGTCGACGACCTTCTTGGCCACGTCCTTGAGATTGTTGGCCCGCTGGAGGGAGACGAACTTGATCAGCATCGGCAGGTTGACGCCGGTGATGATCTCGACGTGGTTCTCCTTGAAGAAGCTGAAGCTCAGGTTGGAGGGCGTGCCGCCGAACATGTCGGTGAAGATGACGACCCCGCTCTTCTGATCGACCCGCTTGAGGCTCTGGGCGATCTTCTTCTTCGAATCCTCGACGTCGTCGTACCAGCCGATCGAGATGGCCTCGATGTTGGGAGCCTCGCCGAGGATGATCGTCAGGGCGTTCAGCAGCTCCTCGGCCATGCGGCCGTGGCAGACAATAATGCCTCCGATCATGGGTCTCTGGCCTCCAGGTCAGTCCGGTATTGTATGATAAAGCCGGCTATTTATAAAGGTCGCGGTGATAAATCCTGACGCCGCAGGACTGTCCCTTGAGATGGGCCCGCAGCTCCTCGGCGATGACGACGGAGCGGTGCTTGCCCCCTGTACAACCCACGGCGATGGCCACGGTCGTCTTGCCCTCCCGGGCGAACCGGGGCAGCACGAAATCGACGCACCCGAATAGGTGCCGGAGGAACGTCCGCGTCCCCGGCGATTCCAGGACAAACTTGCGGACGCTCGGCGCCTTGCCCGTCCGGTTCCGGAGCCGGTCGACATAGAACGGGTTCGGCAGGAACCGGGTGTCAAAGACAATGTCCGATTCGAGGGGCAGGCCGTGCTTGTAGCCGAAGCTCGTCAGGACGACCTGGGTCTGCGGCTTCTTCCGCCGCAGGATGCGCTCGGCGATGACATCCTTGAGCTGGTAGATGTTGAGCCCCGAGGTGTCGACGACCTCATCGGCCAGTTGGCGGATCGGCTGCAGCCTTCTCCGCTCCAGCCGGACACCCTCGAGGATGGGCTTGTGGGGGGCCAGAGGGTGCGGCCGCCGCGTCTCATTGAAGCGCTTGGCCAGGGCCTCGTCGGTGGCTTCGAGGAAGACCAGCTTGACCGGCACCTTCTTCCGGATGTCCCGGAAGACCGCCGGGAAATCGGACAGGAAACGCGGCTCGCGGATGTCGATGACCAGGGCCGTCCGGTCGATCTCGACCTTCTTCCGAAGCCAGAGGTCGACGAAGTTCGCGATCAGCTTGGCCGGCAGGTTGTCCATGCAGTAGTAACCGAAATCCTCGAGGGCCCGGCTGACCACGGTCTTGCCCGAACCCGACAGGCCGGTGACGATCAGGAAGCGGTTGTCCTTGGCGGGGAGCTTCATGGCACCTCCGAAAACACGGCGTTTTCATGAATGGTCCAGGCTAGGTCAGGACCCGGTCGAGCCGGCGGATGATCTCGTCCGGCGCGCTGTAGCCCTTCTTGCGGAGGATGTGGACCTTGCAGGCGACCTCGATCAGGGTGGCGATATTCCGCCCCGGAGCGACGGGGATGGCCAGCTGGGGGATCTCGCGGCCGAGGATGGTCATGTCGTCGCCGGACTTGAGCCCGAGCCGGTCGACCTCATAGCCCCGCCGCCACTTTTTGAGGCGGACGACCAGGTCCACCTTGGCCTGCCGGGCGATCGAGCGCGGTCCGAAGATGGCCCGGATGTTGATGATCCCGAGGCCCCGGATCTCCATGAAGTTGCGGCTCAGGGCCGGGGCCGTGCCGATGAGCTCGCCTCGCGGCGTCGCCCGGATCTGGACGACGTCATCGGCGATGAACTGATGGCCCCGGGAGATGAGCTCGAGAGCACTCTCGCTTTTCCCGATGCCGCTGTCGCCGAGGATGAGCGTCCCCAGGCCGAAGATCTTCAGCAGGCCGGCCGAGATCGTGGTCTGCTCGACCCCCTCGGCAGGACAGCCGGAGGGCGCGTCAGGCACGGGCCTTTTCCTCCTCGGCCCGGAGGGCTTCGATGATCTCGGCCGACGTCGGCGCCTTGACCAGCTTCGAGGAAAGCGACCGGGACCTCCGGACGAGTCCGGCGATCGCGGCCAGCAGCCGCAGCCCGGCGCCCGGATTGTCTTCGGGCGAGACGAGGAGGAAGAAGACGTGGGACGGCTTGCCGTCGACGGCCTCGAAGGCGACCCCTTCCGGCGAGAGGCCCAGCAGCAGGGCCGGCACCTTGAGCCCCTTGGCCCGGCAGTGGGGCACGGCGACACCCTTGCCGATGGCCGTCGTGCCCAACTCCTCCCTCTTCAGGAGCTTATCGAGGAGGGTGCCGTCGAGTCCGGGGGCGTAGCGGGCCTCGAGCTTTTTCGACATCTCGCGGAGGACGCCGGCCCGGTCGCGGGCCTCGAGGCGCGGCAGGATCAGGCCTTCGTCGAGGAGTGCGTGGATCTTGACCATTCGATGCGTCCGATCCTCAGGGCTCGACGAGCCCGTACTGGCCGTCCTTGCGCCGGTAGACGGCCGCCCA
>JADGNU010000015.1 GCA_017883305.1 Candidatus Aminicenantota bacterium
AGAAGATCAGGAGGGCCTCGGCCGGAAGCTGAGGGGCATCAGCTGGGCTGTCGCGGCGCTGTCACTTGGCCGCGGTGATAAGGTTCCGGCGCCTCAGCTCCTCGAGCCCCTTTTCCCACGGGCCGGGGGCGCCCCACAAATAATAGGAAAAGTAGCGGACCGTCTTCTGGAAGATGGGCACCCACGGCTGCAGCTCGGCGTAATAGTGGGCGGAATCGCCGTTGGAGGGGTGGTTCATCCACACATGGAGGAACTCCGGCTCGCTCACCGGGAAGGCCCCGACGAACGAGACATCCTCGACGGTATCGCGCCCGGCGTTCCAGCCCTCCTTGAGGAAGAAGACCTCTCCGAAGTACTCCTCGGGCCGCATCCGGACCTCCCTGAGCCCCGTCTTCGCCGGGATGACGAAGACGTCCTCGGTCCAGTGCTTCTCGCCGAGGGCCAGGATGGGCTGGGGTCCGAGCATGTTCAGCTCGGGGTTGCGGAACTCGAGGGCGAAGCGGATTTCGAGAAGAGGGGACGAACCGTCGAGCGTGAAAACCTTTTCGATGCGATTGCCGTAGTAATCCGCCGTCATCCGGACCGAGGCGCTCGTCCCGCCGTTCTTCACCACGGCAGCGTCGTAGATCTTGTGCGTCTCGATCGAGGCCTGGCCGAGGAAATCCTCGAAACCTCCATAAGGATAGAAGCCGCGCTCGCGGAACGGACGCTTGTCCGTGGCCTCTTTCTCCGGCCAGAGCTTGAAGAGGATATTGTCGTTCTTTTCCTTGACGATGTACTCGATGACCCGCGCCCCGATGGCCAGGAGCGTCACCCGGACCTTGTCGTTCTCGAGCCGGTACTCCATGAGCCCGTCGCCGTCGATATCCACAGGCGTCACGGTGACCTCGCCCGCCGGACGGTCGACGCCGAGCTGGGTTTCGTTGGACACGCCCAGAGCCGTCGTCCTGACCGTGTACGAGCCCGGTCCGAGCGGCAGCCGGAACTCGAGCTCCTGGTGGCCGCCCGTCACGGCCGTACCTGTCAGGGACGTCGCTAGAGCAGGCGCCGCCGGATGGTCCGCGGCATAGACCTTGACCTCGACAGGAAAAGACTTGGCCGTCGTGAAGTTGTGGACGGAAACAGGAAAGGCGACTTCGGGAGACTGGCCGTGGAGGAGCTTGTGGACCGACACGGCTGGGGGAAGGTCGAGGACTGCCAGCGCTCGCTTCCGGCCGCCCGGCCAACGCGCCTCGACGAGAATCGGATTGGCCTTGGCCATGGCCGCGGCCGAGGGGCGGAGGACGAACGAGAAGGAGCGTTCGGTCCCCGGCGGCAGCTGGACATCGGCGAACTTTCTGTCGACCGCGACCTCGAGCGCAGGCTTGACTTCGATCGTTGCCGCGAGAGGCGAGCCCTTGAGGTTGGCCAGCCTGACCCGGAGGTCATAGCCGTCGACCGAGGCCTCGATCTGGCACCTGTCCGCGAAGAGATCCTCGAGGTAGACTCGGTCGAGAAGAAGCATCTGCAGGGCGTTCCGCAGCGGGGCCGGGCCCATCATCCGGCCGAGGGGCAAGACCCCGACGGCCCGCCTGTCCAGGATGGCCTTCCACATCTCGCTGCGGCCGAAGCGGCGGCCCTTCTCCGTGAAGAGGACCATCGCCGCCGGCGCCTCGTCCTTGATGAGCCCCGTTTGGAGGATGAACGGCACGTCTTCCATGTCGATCTGTTTCTTGTTCCCGTCGATGGCGATCTGCCCGTCATAATGGAACTTGTCGCAGTCGGGGGCAAAGACCGGCCGGAAGATGTATCCCCCCCGGTCCTTGACGAAGCGGATCCACTCCTCCTCGGTCGGCATGTCCTGGATCTTGAGCCCGCCGTAATCGCTTAAGCCGTAGGCGACCGTCCCCAGGCTGTGGCTGGCCTTGCCCGTGCCGACGTCGACAGGGATGTCCAGTCCGACCGTCTGGAGCCACTCCGGCAGCTGTTTCAGCATCATGTAGTCCATGTAGCCGCTGAAGGTGAACCAGTCGTTCCCTTGGCTGAGGCCCTGGCCGATGACCTCGAGGGGATGGCCGGGGTGGCAGGTGACGCTGTGAAGGAGCGTCCCCGTCCCGAACCAGCCGCGGTGGAGATCGTAGCGGCGGACGACGTCGCGAACGCCCGCAAGAAGCTCCTTGAAGCGGCGGCGATCGGGGGTGTCGGAGACGACCGCGAAGAGATGCCGCTTTCCATCGTTAAGCGGGAAGGCGATCAGCTCGCGGTAGTCCGCGGCCCCGGCTTGATAGCTTCCCAGCGCGGCCCGGTTTCCGGCCAGCCCCGGGGCCTTGGCCAGCAATTTCATGCCCAAGGGGCTCGACGGCTTGACCCAGGCGAGGACGTCGCCGCGGCCGAGAGCCTGATCCAAGGTCTCTGGCGTCGGGTCTTCGAGCTCGACCGGGTCGGACCGGAGCCAGGCGTCGAGAAAGCCCTCGTCGAGGACAAGTCCGGGAATGCCCATCTCCTCGGCCATGTCGGCTTTGTTCTGGTCGATGGCCATCCCGACGTCGGGCTGGCCGATGAGGAACAGGTTGCCGTGTTGATGCCAGCTCCAAGCCATTGTCTGCCAGTAGTTCGTGTAGCCGCTGAAACGGCCTTTCCAGACGACGGGGGCAGCGGCCGCTGGCGTCCCGGATACGCGAGTGAATCCGGCCAGTTGGTCTTGTCCCGCCGCGCGGACCATATTCGGCATCAAAAGGGTGACGGCCATGAGAATCCCCACGGTGCGGGTTATCCGATCACGACTCATCGATCTCCTCCTTGCCGGCGGGGCGTTTGCTTATCATTTACTCCATCCGGGCCGCGAATAGCAATCGGCGCCGCGTCCCAGACTTCACCCGGCCGGGTGATCGATGATCGGGGGAAGGATCAGTCCCAGATGTGGGAGTATTTGGCGCCGTTCCCGGTGTTGAACAGGACGACCGATTCTCCGTCGCGGACCCAGCCGTCTTTTCGGAGCCGCAGCAGCGCGGCCAGGGTCGCTCCGCCTTCGGGGGCGGGCCAGATGCCGGTCGTTTTCCCCAAGAGATAGGTCGCCTCGAGGATCTCGGTGTCCGGGACAGCCACGGCAGTCCCACGGCTTTCCCTGAGCGCCCGCAGGATGAGGAAATCGCCAACGGCCGCCGGGACCCGCATGCCGTCGGCGATCGTCCGGGCGTTCGGCCAGGGCTCGGCGAATTCTTTTCCTTCGTGGAACGCCTTGACCATGGGCGCGCAGCCGTCCGACTGGACCGTGACCATTCTCGGCCGCTTCGGCCCGATCCAGCCGAGTTTCTCCATCTCGCCGAAGGCCTTCCACATGCCCACGAGCCCGGTACCGCCGCCGGTCGGGTAGATGATGACGTCGGGGAGCCGCCAGCCCATCTGCTCGGCGACTTCGTAGCCCATCGTCTTCTTGCCCTCGATGCGGTACGGTTCCTTGAGGGTCGAGACGTCGAACTGGCCATGCTTTTCGATGCCCTCCCGCGCGGCCTTGCCGCAGTCGGTGATGAGCCCGGCGATGAGCGTCACCTTGGCCCCGAGGACCCGGCACTCGTTGATGAACGGCTTGGGCACGTCGGCCGGCATGAAGACGTGGGCCTCGAGGCCGCCCAGGGCGGCGTAGGCGCTCATGGCGCAGCCGGCGTTGCCGGCCGTCGGGATCGAGACCGACCGGACGCCGAGCTCGAAGGCCCGCGAAACCGCGGTGGAGAGGCCCCTGGCCTTGAATGAGCCTGTCGGATTGAGCCCCTCGTCCTTGACGTAGAGCGGGCCGTGCCCGGCCTCGCGCTCGAGCCGGGCCGCCCGGAGGATCGGCGTGAACCCCTCGCCGAGCGAGAGCTTGAAGGCGTCGTCCCGGACGGGGAGGAGCTCGCGGTAGCGCCACATCGTCGGCTCGCGCCCGGCGATCGCGGCCGGCGTTACAGCGGCCCGGGCCGCGTCCAGGTCATAGCGGGCGAGGAGCGGCTTACCGCATTTGGGACAGAGATTCCATAGCCGGTCGGCCTCGAGGCGCTCACCGCAGAGCCCGCACTCGAGATGCGATAGAAAGCTCCGCGTGTCCATGCCCCGCCTCACTCCTTATAGAGCGATTCGATGACGTCGGCGTACTTCCGCTCGACGATGTTCCGCCGGACCTTGAGGGTGGGCGTCACCTCGCCCATGTCGAGGTCGAACTCTCGGTCCAGCACGGCGATCTTCTTGATCCTCTCATAGGACGCCAGCCCGGGCGTCATCCGGTTGACCTCGTCGAGGAGGAACGCGGCAACCTCAGGCCGGCGGCTGAGGCCGGTCCGGTCCTTGAAGGCGATGCCGTGCGCTTTAGCGTAGGCCTCGAGCTTCTCGAAATCCGGCACAATGAGCGCCGAGACGAACTTGCGGCTGTTGCCCACGACCACGGCGCTGGCGATGAGGGGACTGGCCTGGATGAGGCTCTCGATGGGCTGCGGGGCGACGTTCTTTCCGCCCGAGGTGACGATGATGTCCTTTTTGCGGTCGGTGATGATGAGGAAGCCGTCCTCGTCGAACCGGCCGATGTCGCCGGTGTGGAGCCAGCCGTCCTTCAGGACCGCCCGGGTATCGGCCTCGTTCTTGTAGTAGCCCATCATGACGTTGGGGCCCCGGGCCAGGATCTCCCCATCCTCGGCGATCCGGAGCTCGACTCGCGGGATGGCCCTGCCCGCGGTCCCGAACCGGACCTTGCCGGGCGCGCTGCCCGTGAGGACGGGCGAGGTTTCCGTCAGCCCGTATCCCGGCATGATCCTGAGACCCAGGGCATAGAAAAACTCGGCGATGTCCCTCGAGAGAGGCGCTCCGCCGCAGATGGCGTACCGGATGCGTCCGCCGGTCCGGGAGATGATCTTGGAGAAAACGAGCTTCGCCGCGATGGCTCGCTTGAAGGACAGGTGGACCGGGATGGCCTCTCCGGCGATCGTCCTGGCCGCGTACTTTTTTCCTGTCGCCAGGGCCCAGACGAATATCGCCCTCTTGAGGCGGGAGCCGGCCATGACCTGGTCCATCACCCGGGCATAGATCTTTTCGAAGAGCCGGGGGACGCTGACGATGATGGTCGGCCGGACTTCGACCATGTTCGAGGCCACGGCCTCGATACTTTCGGCGTAGGCCATGGCCGCCCCGACATAGAAGAGCAGGAACGTGGCCGTCCGCTCGAGGACGTGGGACAGGGGCAGGAAGGACAGACCGGTGTCGGTTTCGCAAAAATCGATGAACTCGGCCAGCGACACGACGTTGCTGGTGAAGTTGGCATGGCTGAGCATGACACCCTTGGGCAGGCCGGTCGTTCCGGACGTGTAAATGATGGAGGCCAGGTCCTCGGGCCGGACCGCGGCGGCCGTCCTCTCGAAACGGTCCGGCTCCTCGGCTTCGAGGCGGCGGCCCATCTCCGCGACGTCCGACAGGGCGTGCGCTCCGGCCGGGGGATCGCCCTCGATGACGATGACGCGCTCGAGCTCGGGAAGCGCGTTCCGGACGGCCGCGATCTTTCCCCACATCTCGAGGTCCGAGCAGACGACGATCTTCGCGCCCGCGTCGCCGATGATGTAGCGGACCTGGTCGGGCAGGAGCGAGGTGTAGATGGGGACGGTGACGCCTCCGGCGGCGAGGGCGGCGAAGTCGGCCATGACCCATTCGGGCCTGTTCTCGGAGAGGATGGCGAGGCGGTCGCCGGGCTCCAGGCCGAGGGCCTGGAAGCCGAGCGAGAGGCGCCGGACGGTCGTCTCGACCTCGTCCGTGGAGATCTTCTCCCAGACACCGTCCCTCTTGAACGACATCCGGCCAGGCTTCTTGTATGTCCGGCAGGAATCCAGGAACAGGCGGCAGAGAGTGCTCGCGCCAAGATCAGGCATAAACCCTCCTCAAAGGCCGCCATTATACACCTTTTGGCTCAGGCGAGGGAGGGGAAAACCTAGCGGTTTTGGATGATCTTGATGAGCTCGGCGGCCTTTTCTGCGAAGGCAGGATGGGTGGCGGCGAGGCGGGCCAGCTCGAGGGCCCGCTCGAACGACCCGGCGTTGTGGTAGCCGGCGGCGCCGTTGTATTGGCAAGTCGCCTTGGTCGCCTGGACCCCGAGGGTCTGGGCCCGCTTTTTGGCGACGAGACGGGCCTTTCTCTCCGGCGACATCTCCGAGTTCTCGATCTCGCCGATCTTTTTCTCCAGGCCTTTTTCCTTGTCCTCGTAAGTCATCGCGGCCCCGGCGAAATAGATCCCCGAATTGAGCCAGTCCTTGCGGTCCGCGTAGAGCTTGCCCAGGTAATAGGCCGCGTCGCTCGCCGCCGGATCGAGGTCGAGGGCCTCTCGGAGGTCCCTCTCGGCGTCGTCGGGCCGCCCTTGCCGATAGGCGATGATCCCTGAAAGAGCCGCCACGTCGCTCACGCCGACGAGGAAGACCTTGGACGACTCGATCGACCTCCGGGCCTCCTCGAGACGTCCGAGCTCGTTCAGGTTCCAGGCCGTCCAATAATGTCCTTCGCCCATATAGTACGTGCCGAGCTCGAGCATCCGGCCGAGGACGGCCAGCGCCTCTTCGTTCCGGCCGAGATAGCCGAGCGCGAGGCCCTTGCCGAGGAGGGCGTCCCGGTATACGGGCAGGACGGCCAGGGCCCGTTCGTTATAGGCGAGACAGGTTTCGTTCTCTTCCAGCTGGAAGGCGACCTTGGCCAGGGAGATGAGGACGGACAGCGACTCGGGGATCTTCTCCTCGACCGCCAGATAATGGCCTTCGGCCGTGAGGAGCTTGCCGGCCATGAGCGCATCGTCGCCGAGGTAATAATGGGCCTCTGAGAAGTCCTCATCCAGGGCGAGCAAATCCTCGAGCTCTTTGGCCTCGAAGGCCGGGCAGACGGCGGCCTGGAAGGCCGCCAGCCGCGAGCCGGGATGACGGTCCAGGATGGCCTTGCGGTCGAGCTTGTCCTCGAATTTGAAGGAGAATTCGCGGTGAAGGGTCAGGCGGAGCGCGGCGGCGAGGTCGTCGGTTTGCGCCGCCGCCTCGAGCTCGCGGTCGATGGCCGTCACCCGGCCTTTGATCCAGTCGAGCTGGGCGTCGAGTGCCCGTCCGGCGGTTTGGTCGATCCCCGGGCTGCCTTTGATCTTGTTGGGAAGCCCGGCGACGAGCTCGAGCCACGGCGCATAGCGGCCGAGGGCGGGATCGATCGCCGTCAGAGCGTCGAGGTCGGCGGCTGGGCCGGTCGTGAGGATACCCAGGTCCTTCTTGCGCAATTCCAGGGCGATGGATGCCCGAAGATACTTTTCCGCGACGCCAGGGCTTTTGGCAGTCGTTTCGAGGGCCTCACCGTAGATCTTGCGGGCATCCCGCAGGGCCGTGTAGTGACCCGCCTCATAAAGAGAGTCGGCTTCAGCCAGCCGCGCCGTCCAATCGACTGGACGCGGGCCCGCCGCGACGGGCGCCCTCCTCGCCGACGCGCAGGAGACGGCGAGCGACAGGATGCAGAAGAAGATGGCCGCCGTTCCTCTTCGGGTCAAGATCTCGCCTCCCCCGGCCCCCGGTCTTCCCTCGTTTGAGATTACGCCCCGGCCCGCAGGCTCGTTTAGCCCGGGACCGCTTGTCAAATTCACTGGCCGCATTGTAATCCCTTTTATTGCCGCGGAGAAGTCTTGGCGCGCCGCAGGCCGCGGGGGCTCCCGTCCGCCTGGGAGCCAGGGCACGTTCTGTGCGATAATACGTGACCGTTGGCCGGAAGAAAGGAGTCGAGAAGAATGAACAGAAGGGATTTCGTGGAAAAGGCCGGTTGCGCCGCGGCCGCCTTCGTCGCCGCGGCCGGAATATCTTCCGGGCAGGAGAAGGGCACCCCGCCCCCGCCGCCCCGGTCCAAGCGGTACAAGATCGACATCGAGATCTTCGAGGCGCGCCCCGATTCCTGGTGCCACGAGAAGGGGGATAAGTTCGGCTATCCCGCCGATTGGGGCAAGCTCTGCCCCTGGCTCCGGGCCAGTCTGAACGAGTTCGTCCGGCTCCTCGAGAACGGCGTGACTCTCCCTTGGACGTATGATGGGACGCCCTATGCCAAATTGCTCGACCCCGAGGGTGTCACGACCGAGTACGTCCGTTGCCCGGACCCGACCTCCAATCTCGTGGCCAAGATCATTCGGACGCGAGTCTGAGTCGTCATCAACCTTTCGGGCCGATGCGGAGTACTTAATACGACGAGAAAATCTCGAGGAGGCCCGATGACATTGCACCGCCCGTTCGCTTTCTTCCTGGCCGCGTTCTCTCTCTCAGCCGTCCTGGCCGCTCCCGCGGCCGCGGCCCAGGCCCCGGCCAAGCCGGACAGCCTCTCGTCCCCGCGATTCGATGTGCTCAAGGCCTCCGTCCCGATCAAGGTCGACGGCGTTCTCGACGAAGAGTGCTGGGCCGCGGCCACGGCGATCCCGCTGCCCTTCGAATGGCAGCCGGGGGACAATATCCCTTCCCCCGTCAAGACGGAATGCCTCGTGACCTACGATCTCCGCAACCTCTATATCGCCTTCCGGTGCTTCGATCCCGAGCCGAAGAAGATCCGCGGCCACCTCATGGACCGCGACGACACCGACACGCTCATCCTCGACGACCATGTCAGCTTCATGATCGATTCCTTCAACGATGAGCGCCGGGCCTTCCAGTTCCGGGTCAATCCCATGGGCGTCCAAGCCGACGCCAACTTCAGCGAGTCCGAAGGCTACGAAGATTTCTCCTGGGATGCCATCTGGAACGCGGCCGCCAAGATCACCGACTGGGGCTGGGCGGTCGAGGTGGCCATCCCTCTCAGCCAGCTCCGGTTCCACGCCTCCGAAGGCCCTCAGACCTGGGGCTTCTCGGCCGAGCGATCCTGGCCCCGGGACACCCGGCACCGCATGACGTCTCACCCGCGCTCCCGGAACGTCAATTGCATCCTCTGCCAGTTCAACAAGCTGACGGGTTTCGAAGGCATCACGCCCGGCCGGAACATCGAGATCGATCCGACTTTCACAGCCAGCCGGACCGACGCTATGGACATGGCCGGATTCCCGGACGGCCCCCTCGCGAGAGGCAAGATCGACGCCCAGCCCGGCGTGACAGCCAAGTGGGGCATCACGCCGAACCTCATTCTCAACGCCGCGGCCAACCCCGATTTCTCCCAAGTCGAGGCCGACGTCGCCCAGCTCCAGATCAACCGCCGCTTCGCCCTGTATTACCCCGAGAAACGGCCCTTCTTCCTCGAAGGCGCCGATCTCTTCCTGACCCCCGTCCAGGCCGTTTTCACCCGGACCGTGGCCGATCCGCTCTGGGGAACGAAGCTGACCGGAAAGACCGGCCGGACGGCCATGGGCTTCTTTGCCGACCAGGACGAGATCACCAACCTCGTCTTCCCCGCGAACCAAGGTTCGGCGCAGGCCTCGCTCGGCCAGGACGCCTATGGCGGCGTTTTCCGCCTGCGCCAGGACGTGGGCAAGATGTCGACGCTCGGCGTCCTTTACACCGGCCGCGCCGGGAAGGACTATTACAATCATCTTGCGGGGGCGGACGGATTCTTCCGGCTCGACCGGAAGAATTCGATCACCTTCCAACTCCTCCACTCTGAGACGGATTATCCCGAACCTGTCGCCACGGATTATGGTCAAAGGCAGGGAAGCTTCGGCGGCAACGCGGTCTTCTTTGAATTCCTGCACGCCTCGCGCTCTTGGATCATCCAGACCCGTTACGAGGACCTGACGCCGGGTTTCCGAGCCGATTCCGGCTTTGTGCCCCGCGTCGATACGAGGACCGGCTCGGCGGCGCTCTTCCGCCAGATCTGGGGGAAACAGAAGAGCTGGTTCAACTACATCCGGCTCGGCGCGGCGGCGGAATTCGTCTACGACCACGCCGGAACACTGACCGACCGCAATCTGATCCTGGTCCTTCTCGGCCAGGGCGATCTCGAGACCCAGCTCAACGTCCAAGGCATCTTTTCGCGGACCTTCTACAGCGGGCAGTTTTTCGATACGGCATACGGAATGGCCGACTTCCACATCCGGCCATTCAGCGGATCGCAGTTCGGCTTCCAGAGTCTGGCCGGCCAGGGCATCGACTATGCCGGTTCGCGCCTGGCCCACGTCTTCTCGGTCGGGCCGAACGCCTCGCTCAGCCTGTTCCGCCACCTCAACACGGTCCTCTCCCACACCTTCGAGAGGCTCTCCCTCGGCGGCGACACGATCTATACGGTAAACCTGAGCCAGGCCAAGCTTGTCTGGAACTTCAGCGTCAGATCGTTTGTCCGGGCCATCGTCCAGTACCAGGACCTCGAACAGAACCCGGCCATGTACGCCCTTGCGGTCGATACCAAGACCCGGAACGTCTTCACCCAGCTCCTGTTCTCTTACAAGCTCAACCCGCGGACGGTCCTCTTCCTGGGCTACTCGGACAACGGGACGGGCGGCGTCTTCGACAGCCGGTTCGGGCCGGGCCGCATCGGGATCACCCGGACTGATCGGACGTTCTTCCTGAAGATCGGCTACGCCTGGCAGATCTGAACGGCGATGTCCGTCAGGCGAGAACGCGCCCGGCTTCCCTGACCCTGGAGCGAACGGCGACGCCGTAAGGGCAGGCTTTCTCACAGGCTCCGCAATCGCGGCAGGCCGAGGCCCCCTCCCCCCGGACGACGGATGCGTAAACCTCCCGTGCCCGGACGGACTTGCCGAAGCTCTCGAGATAGGCGAGCGCCCGTAAGATGCCCGGCTGATCGACGCCGGCCGGGCAGGCCCGTCGACAGTCGGCGCAGCCGTGGCAATAATCAACTCCGCTCTCCCGGACATAGCCTACGAGGGTCCGCCTCTCGGCCGCGGCCAGCTTCGACCCGGCCGCTCCCAGGTCCTCCTCCATCTGACGACGGTTGAGGATCTCGGTCACGGCCGATGTGACGCGCGTGTCGTCGAGGACCCATTTCAGCATGGCCTGATAGAGAGAGACCGAGCTGGTTCGGTAGCTTTCGAGGTCCTGGCGCCGGCCGCCGACCTTGAGCGTCTTCATGGCGACGACACCCACGCCCTTCGAATGGGCCAGCTCGATCAGGGCCCGGATGCCGCTCGTCCCGAGGTAGTCCGGGTAGGTTTCGACCTTTTGGGCGGGCTCCTGGATATCGAAGACGTTATAGCCGACCTGGACCATGTCGTAGAGGCCGCAGTCGACCGCCTTCCGGACGACCTCGTCCTGGTTGGCGTGGCAGGACAGGCCCCGGAAACGGAAAGCGCCTTCCTGCTTGAGCCGCTCGAAGGCCTCGAGGACGCGCTCGTCGACGACGACGGCGGCGGTCTCCGCGCCGTGGATCATCAAGACGTCGATGGCCTCGACGTCGAGCCGCTTGAGGCTGCCATGCGCCGAGGCCATGATGGAGGCCGCTGTGTCGCGCGGCGTGACGTGGAATTTCGTGGCGACATGGACCTTGTCCCGCCCGGCGTCCTTGATCAGGCGGCCGATCTGCCTCTCCGCGTTGCCGTTGTCGTAATTGTGGGAGGTGTCGATGTAGTTGACGCCGCGATCGACGATGGCCCTGAGGAGGTCTGGATCGGGCAGGGGACTGCTGCCGAGCGAGATCTCGGATACGAGAAGGCCGGTCCGGCCGAGACGGCGATAAGCCATTCCGGCCTTATCAGGACTTCCCGAGGCCGTTTGCCCCCGCGCCGGCCATCCGGCGAGCGATGACCCGACCGCGAACGCCCCCCCGGCCATCGTCTTGATGAATGTCCGCCGGTCGTGCGGCGTTCGGCTCATCGGTGTCCCTCCGGACGCCTCCAATCTAGCGGAGCCCCGGCCAGGCGTCAAGACCGTCCGGAAACCCGTTCAGGGAACAAAACCCCGCCGCCCTGCGTCTCAAGGAATATGGACACGACCCGTCCTCCTCTGGTACATTACCGTCAAGTGGCCCTGAAAGGAGCCCGATCATGAAAAAGTCCCTCAAGATCACCCTCATCGCTCTGGCCGCCCTCTGCGTCCTGGCTGGAACCGCATCCCCCCAGGCCCCGAAGAAGGCCGACATCGTCGGTACCTGGGTTGGCACGGCCGTCGTCGGCGACGGCTCTAAGATCGATATCACCGCCGTCATCGAAAAGGCCGCGACCGGATACTCCGGCAAGCTTGGCGACGCGAGCGGCCAGGTCCCGGAGTCGCAGCTGAAGGAGATCGTCTTCAAGGACAACAAGCTCTCCTTCGATTTCGACTTTGCCCAAGGGTCGGAGACCGTCCTGATCAAGATCGAGCTGACTCTCGAGGCCGAGACCCTCAAGGGCTTCTGGTTCGACCCCGACGGGAATTCGGGCGAGATCGAGCTCGCGCTGAAGAAGTGATCCCGCCGCGGGAGGCCGGATCTCCGGCCGGCCGGCTGGGGGCTTGGATTGGGCCCCCCGCCCGTGATATATATCTCCCCGAGGAAAGACCGTGAGCGGCACTGTCTACGACGAGATCAAGGCGCGCGGCTTCGTCGCCCAGGTTTCCGACGAGGATGCCGTCCGCAAGATGCTCGACGCGGAGAAGGTCACCTTCTACGTCGGTTTCGACAGCACGGCCACCAGCCTCCATGCCGGCAGCCTCGTCCCGATCATGGCCATGGTCCACCTCCGGCGGGCCGGCCACCGGGCCATCGCCGTCGTCGGCAGCGGGACGACCATGGTCGGCGACCCCAGCGGAAAGACCGAGATGCGCCAGATGCTCGAGGAAACGACCATCCGCGCCCAGGGTCAGGCCATCCTCATCCAGCTCGCCCGATATCTCCATTTCGACGGGGCGGACGCCATCGCCGTGGACAACGCCGATTGGCTCCTGCCGCTCCATTACATTCACTTCCTGCGGGACATCGGCCGCCACTTCAGCGTCAACAGGATGCTGGCCGCCGAGGCCTACAAGCTGCGCCTGGAGAAGGGCCTGACGTTCATCGAGTTCAACTATCAGCTCCTCCAGGCCTATGACTTCCTGACCCTTTACCGGAAATACCACTGCACGCTGCAGATGGGCGGGGACGACCAGTGGGGGAACATCCTGGCCGGGATCGACCTCATCCGCCGCGTCGAGGGCGAAACGGCCCAGGCCCTGACCTTTCCGCTTCTGACCACGGCCACGGGCGCCAAGATGGGCAAGACGGCCCAGGGCGCGGTCTGGCTCGACGCCGCGCAGTTTAGCCCCTACGATTTCTTCCAGTACTGGGTCAACTGCGATGACCGGGACGTGGGACGCTTTCTCAGGATATTCACCCTGGTCCCCCTCGATGAGATCCGCCGGCTCGAAGCGCTCAAGGACAGCGGCATTAACGAGGCCAAGCGCATCCTGGCCTTCGAGGCGACCAAGATCACTCACGGGGAGCTTGAGGCCGAGAAGGCCCGGCAGGCCGCGGCGGCGGCGTTCGGCGGGAAGACGGCCGGCGGCTCCATCGGAGCCGGCCCCGGGAGCGAAAGCGGGGGGGACATCAATGCCCTCCCGACGACGGCCGTGCCCCGGTCGAGGCTCGAGGCGGGCATCTCGCCGGCCGGGCTCTTTACCGAGGTCGGCCTGACGCCGTCGCGCCGCGAGGCCAAGCGCATGATCGAGCAGGGCGGCCTCTACGTCAATGACGAGCGCATCGACTCCGTCGAGCGCCTCCTGACGGTCAAGGACCTGGGGCCGGACGGGGGCATGCTCCTCAAGGCCGGCAAGAAAAAGGTCCACCGCATCGTCCCCTCGGGCTGATCCCGCCGGACCCTCGGCCGTTTGCGCCGGCGGCCGAATTGTGGTTTACTATTTAGACGTTTTCCCTTGATCCAAGGAGTATCGAATGAAGAACGTGTTGACCGTTATCCTGGTCTCGACCCTGGCCCTGTCCGGATGCGCCCCGAAGGCCGAGAAATTCACCCTTAAGGAAGGCACCCCCGCCTATACATTGGCCAAGGACCTGGCCGCGATCGTCCCCGCCCTCGGCCCGGACAAGTCGACGGTCCTCGTCGAGACCAAGAGCTTCGTCGTCACGGCCGCGGAAGTCATCCAGGCCGCGAGGGAGAATCTCGGCACGCGGTCCGACCAGCTCAAGACCGTCGATGCCGGACAGATGAAGAAGATCATCGATCAGGCCGCGACATCGCTGGCCGAGCGCAAGCTTCTCCTGGCCGCCGCGGCCGCCGCCAAGACGGTCGTCCCGGCCGAGGAGCTGGATAAGGCCCTGCAGTCCGAGTACGCCCAGGCCGGCGGCGAACAGGCGTTCCTCGAGGCCCTGAAAGGGGCCGGCGTCTCGGTCGACCACGTGAAGAAAAGCGTCGAGGAAACGCTCCTCATCAACAAGTTCCTCTCCGGCATCGCGGAAACCAAGGGCAAGATCAGCGACGAGGAGTTGCGCCGGGCCTATGATCAGGAATCGACCGGCGACAAGACCGCCACGGTACGCCACATTCTCATCCTGACCCAGGGCAAGACCGACCCGGAGAAGGCCGCGGCTAAGACCAAGATCGAGGGCATCCTGGCCGAGGCCAAGGCCGGCGCGGACTTCGCCGAGCTGGCCAAGAAGTATTCGGAGGACCCCGGCGCCAAGGAGAACGGCGGCCTCTATGAGAACTTCTCGCGCGGCCAGATGGTCAAGCCCTTCGAGGATGCCGCCTTCTCGGTCCCCGTGGGCCAGCTCAGCGGTGTCGTCGAAACGACTTTCGGCTATCACATCCTTCAGATCGTCGGCCGCCAAAAGGAGACCCGGACCTTCGAAGAGGCCCGCGCCGAGATCGAGTCGCGGCTCAAGCAGACCAAGCAGGGCACCGCCGTCGAAGACTACATCAAGGGGCTCAAGGATAAAGCGAAGTTCAAGCTGATCGGGCTCTGAGGCTCCGCCGCCCTGCGGTGAGAGAAACGTCTTTTCATCACCCCGTGCGAGGGGAAGAGGGGCCCCTGCAATTCCCCCCTTCGGGGGATTGCCGGGGGGAGACCCGGCCTCCACAATGACCAAGGATGCGCGAGACGCGTCCGAACTCTTTGAGACTTTGAGGAGACACCATGAAAAGACTGATAACGGTCCTCGTGATCGCGGTATTCGCCGGGCTTCTGACCCTGCCTCAGCCGGCTCGCGCGGACATCCAGTTCGGCATCAAGGCGGGCGGCAACATGGCCAAGCCGAGGGGCATCGACGCCCAGGACCCCATGGCCACGCTGAAGAACAAGGTCGGCTTCAACGGCGGCGTCTTCCTGGCCCTTAACTTCGGGCGCGTCGTGACCATCCAGTGGGAGGCCCTTTACACGATGAAGGGCGCCACGTACGTCGCCCTCGACGACAGCTACACCGATAAGCTCTACGCCGACTACATCGAAGTGCCCCTGCTCCTCAAGCTGAAGCTGCCCCTGCCGGTCATTCAGCCCTTCGTCTTCGCCGGGCCGACCGTCGGCTTCAAGCTCCAGGAGAAGTTGGAGTCGAACGGTGAGCAGGTTCCCCTGACCGAGAACCTCCTGAAGAACAACGACTACGGCGCCATCTTCGGGGCGGGCCTGAACCTCGGCCGGAATTTCATGGTCGACGTCCGTTACAGCTTGGGCATGCAGAAGGTCATCTCCACGGTCCAAGGGTCCGTTCAGCCCGATTTCGAGAACGGCGTCTGGTCCGCGAGCCTCGGCATCGCCTTTTAGTCCGGATCGCCGGTTCGAAGGATTTCAGAGGCGCTTCCGCGCGGCGGGAGCGCCTTTTTTTTGCCTGCCGGTCCGGTTGTAGGGGGGCGTTCGGTCAGCGGACGTAAAGATAGATGTAGTGCTTGTCCCCGTTTTCGCCCTCGACCGTTTCGGTCATCACCAGTTTCGATTCCCAGCCGGGGATGGCGTAGTTGTGGCAGACGACGCGGCTCTTCGGCCGCAGCTGAGCGTCCAGGATGGGCCGCATCAGGGCGTTCGATTCCGGGAGAAGATAGAGGCTGACGACCGTCGCCTCCGAGATGTCGGCCTTCGTCGCGTCCATGCCGAGGAACTTGACCTGCCGCTCGACCCCGGCGGCCTTGGCGTTCCGCTCCGATTCCTCGATCATGGCCTTGTCGATGTCGATGCCGACGCCGCGGGCGCCGTAGCGGCGGGCGGCGGTGATGACGATGCGGCCGTCGCCGCAGCCGATGTCGTAGAGGACGTCCCGGTTCGTGACGGCGGCCAGTTCGAGCATGCGGTCGACGACCGGCTGTGGCGTCGGCACCCAGGGGGCGAGGTCGACGGCGTCGTCGCGGCCGTGGGAGCCGAGGAACAGGTCGATGGTCGTCTCGTCGTCGACGCGGAACGAGTAGGGGCTGCCCGGGTCGAGCGCATAGACGGCATCCTTCTTCCCCGTGGAGAACTCGATCTCGAGGGGAGTGGCCGTCTTGAAGCGGTCGACGGTCCCGGGCGCGATCTCCCGCGACTCGGCGGCCTCGGGTTTGCCGGCCGGATAGACCTTGTACCCGATCGGATGGCCGGTGACGTTGCGGACCGTCGTCTCCTTGAGACGAAGCGACTCGGCCGTGGGAGCCGCGGCCGGAGCCGGTTGCGGCTCGCGGCGGGCACAGGACGACGAGGCCAGGACGAGGAGAGCCAGCAGGACGACCCCCTGAGATTGTCTTTTCATCCTGTCCCTCCTGTGATCGAAGCCGCATCCGGACATTCGCGCGAGCCGCCGTCCTTGAGGGCCTTGACCTCCGCGAGGAGGCGGTCGATCTCTTCCCTGTCGGCCGCCGGGAGCCGCGGATACAATCTCTCTTTGCAGGTTTCAAGATACTTCAAGGCCTCGGCATAGCGGCCCTGCCCCCGCAAGGCGACGGTGATGTTGATGTAGGCGTCGAACAGGCCGGGATCAAGCTCGATCGCCCGCTCGTAGTCCCGGATGGCCGCTCCCGTCCGGCCCATCGTCAGCCCGACGGAGGCCCGGCCGTTCCAGGCCACGGCCAGCTTGGGCTCGAGGGCGATGGCCTTGTCGAAGTATCCCATCGCCTGGTCCCCGGCGGCCGGGCTGTTCCTTTGGATGAGCTTCATCAGATAGACCTGTCCGATGTTGCTCCAGCCCAGGGCGAAGTTGGCGTCGAGGGCCACGGATTTCTCGAAGTTCGCCAGGGCCGCGTCATAGTCACCCAGGGCAAAGTTGGCGCTGCCGAGGTTGAGCCAGACGGCCGGGCTGGAAGGGCTCAAGCCGGTCGCCTTCCGGTAGAGGGCGAGGGCCCGGTCGGTCTCCCCGGATGCGAGAAGCGCCTGTCCCAAGCCCGACATCGCCGCAGCGAAATCCGGGGAATCGACGACCGCCTTCTGGCCCTCCAAGCCTTCTAGGAGAACCTGGGCTTTGGCCAGGTCCCCCTTCTTGACCCAAAGCGACGCGATCTTGGCCCGCACCGTGCCGTTCTGCGGTTCGAGGGCCGCCGCCTTTTCGTAGCTGGCCAGCGCGGCGTCCGTATCGCCCAGGAGGTCCTCCGCGTCGCCGAGAAGGACGTGGGCGGAGGTCATCGTCCCGTCCTCGGCCACGAGCTCACGGCAGAAATCCCTGGCCTTGGCCGGCTCGCCGCCTTCGATCAGGTCCATGGCCAGGAAGATCTTGAATGACTCCCTCTCGGGGAACCGGGCGATCGCCTGGCGAAGGACGTCAAGGGCCTCGGGGGTCCGTCCCCCGTGTTTGAGCACCTGGTAGCGGACGTCAAAGATGTCGGGCAGCTCCAGTCCCGGGTTCCGAGCCTCCAGGGCCGCCAAGCGCTCGCCGGCCTGCCTGTAGTCCTGTGCGGCCACGAGGTCCTTAAGAGCCATGACCTCCGCGTAGAGATCGATGGCCCGCTTGGGATCGGTCGCCTTGGCCGACTTGGTCGAGAAGCTCGAGACGTAGCCGAGCGAGGTCAGCTTCTTGACGTCGCTCGGGCTAAGCTCGCGCCGGCTGGCGCCCGCCCCCGAAGCCGATTTTTGGACGAATTCCGCGAGCTTCTGGTCGATGGCCCGGGCCGTCTCCCCGCGGCCGGCCAGGAGATTGCGCGTCTCCCGCGGATCGGCGTCGACATCGTAGAGCTCCGCGTCCGGGAGGGAGATGTACTTGTCGGGGCCGTCGATGAGCCCGGTCAGGGGCGCCCAGTTGAACTCCTCCTGGCCGAACAGGCTCTCGAAATAGATCTCCCGCCGCCCTTTTTCTTTGCCGTCCACGAGGGGCCAGAAGCTCCGGCCCTGGACTGCGGCCGGCGCCGGCGCTTTGAAGAGCTCGAGGAGCCCCGGCAGGACGTCGACAAGGCTGAGCCGTCCGGCCACCGTCTTCGGCGTCTTGAAGAGACGCGGATTGTGGATGATCAGGGGCACACGCAGGCTTTCCTCGTAACAGAAGATGCCGTGGCCGCGCTCCTTGTGTTCGCCGAACGCCTCGCCGTGGTCGCCGACGATGACGATGACCGTGTTCTCGTACAGCCCCTTGTCCCGGAGGGCCTGGACGATCTTGCCGACATGGGTATCGACGTATCGGACTTCCCCTTCGTAGAGAGACCAAGACGACGCGTCTCCAGCCGCCCCGGCCTCTCCATGGGGGACGTAAGGCGCATGGGCGTCGTAGAAGTGGACCCAGCTGAAGAACTTCCGGCCGCTCCGCCCGGCGAGCCAGCGGGAGAACTTCTCATAGACCCGGTCGGCGGGGATCTCGGCCGTATAGTTGAGGACGGGCCGGCCGGTCTCGAAGTCCTCGTCGTAGACGTCGAAACCCCGTCCCAGGCCGAACTTGGAAGCGACGGTGAAGGAGGCGACGAAGGCGGCGGTCTCATATCCCCGGTCCTTGAGGATACCGGCCAGAGTGCGCTCCGACGGCGGCAGGACATAGGTGCCGTTATTGCGGACCTGGTGCGCGACCGGGTATCGCCCGGTGAAGAGCGAGCAGTGGGCCGGCAGGGTCAGGGGGGCGGGGGTGTAACACGCCTCGAAGACGAGTCCTGTTCGTCCGAGCTCGTCGATCCGGGGGGAAACGGCATGGGTGTTCCCGTAGAGCCCGATGGCGTCGGCGCGGGTCGTGTCGAGGGTGATGACCAGAAGGTTCATGTCCGAGGCGTTGGCCGGGGCCTTCGACGAGCAACCCGGTGCCAGGATCAAAGACGCGAGCAGGGCGGCAACCGCCGCGATTCGGCGACGCATAACCCGGTCATTATAACAGAATCCAAGGGCGTTGACTCGGGGAGGCGATTCCCCTAAAGTGAGCCGATGACCATTCAACGTACGATCGGCGCGCTGGCCGGCGCGGCGCTTTTCGCCGCCCTGGCGCCCGCGTCCGTCTGGGGGGAGGCCTTCTTCCGGCCGCTCAAGACCGGCTCGCCGCCGGCGATCGACGGCCGGCTCGACGACGCCGTCTGGGGCGAAGCGCCCTCCGTCGTTCTGGAGCGGACGTTCATCCCCGACTTCGGCCGGGAGGCCAGCGAGCGGACGGTTGCCTACATGGCCTATGACGCCGAGACCCTCTATTTCGCCTTCAAGTGCTACGACCGGGAGCCGGACAAGATCAAGGCGGCCATCGCCAGCCGGGACACCACCCGCTCCGACGATTTTATCTGCATCAACCTCGACAGCTTCAACGACCGCCAGTCCCTGTACGCGTTCTACGTCAATCCTCTGGGCATCCAGACCGACAGCCGCTACGCCAGCGGCAACGAGGATTTCAGCGTCGACCTCGTCTGGACGAGCGCGGGGCGGCTCGAACCCGACGGCTACAGCGTCGAGCTGGCCGTGCCCTTCAAGAGCCTCCGCTATGCCGGCAAGACCCGTGTCGAGATGTCCATCTTCTTCGAGCGCTGCATCTCGCGCCGGTCGGAGCACTCGTCCTATCCGGCCCTTGACCCGGCCAGGGGCTACGCCTTCCTGACCCAGATGATGCCGCTCGAGCTCGAGGATATCAAACAATATACCCTGCTCGAGCTCCTGCCGGCTTACACTTATCAGGATGGCGCGGAACGGGTGGACGGAGCGCTGGCCGGCCGGGCCGGGGTCCACGACGGCCATTTGACGGGCAAGCTCGGCATCACCTCGCAGCTCATCCTCGACGGGACCTATAACCCGGACTTCAGCCAGGTCGAAGCGGACGCCGGCCAGGTCGACGTCAACCTCCGCTACGATCTCTTCTTCCCCGAAAAGAGGCCTTTCTTCCTCGAAGGAAGCGAGATGTTCCAGCTGGCCGGGACCTCGGGGGTGGATCCCTTCGAGGCCGTCGTCCACACCCGGACGATCGTCGACCCCCGGGTCGGCTTCAAGCTCTCAGGCAAGGTCGGGAAGAAGGACACCCTGGCCTCCATCTTCGCCCTGGATGAGTCGCCGTCGAGCGGTCCGCTCTTTGTGCCCGGGACCGACAAATACGCCGGGTTTGCCGTCCTTCGCTACAAGCGGGCCGTCGCGAGCGACGGCTACCTGGGCGCATTTTATACAGGCCGGGAGTACGGCGGCGGCTCGAACCTGGTGGCCGGCGCCGACGGCCAGCTGCGGCTGACGAAAGCCAGCCAGATGAGCTTTCACGGCTTCGGCTCCCGGACCCGGCGCATCGCCGATCCCGCGGCCGAAGCCGGGCTGGCCCTTGGCGCGGACTATCTTTACGATACCCGGGACCTCGGCATAAATATCTCATTTTACAGCATATCCGAGAATTTCCAGACGGACACCGGCTATCTGACCCGCCAGGGGGTGACCGGCCTCGAGGCCGTCGGATCGCCGCGGTTCTATCCTCAGAGCCGCTTTTTCCGGAAGATCGTTTCCACCCTCTCTGCCGCCCTGGTCAAGGACTTGCCGAGCGGTCTCTTCGAGACGAATGACGCGCTCGGCGTCGTCGTCCTCCTCCCCGGGTACACGACTGCCTCAATCCTCGCCCGCTATTCGACGGAGGTCTTCCTCGGCCGGCGGTTCGATACGAGCGGCGCCCTTATCGGGAGCCAGAGCCAGGTCACGAAGGCGCTCTATCTCCGCGGTCAGTATTTCCGGGGCAATGCCATTCGCTATGTCGCCGATCCCTACCAGGGCCGTGGCAATACATTCACTGGAAGCGTCATCTACAAACCCTCGGAGCGCTTCGACCTCACGGCCAGCCTGACCTACGCCGACTTCACGCGCCTTTCGACGGGGGAGAGGGAATATGATTATGCCATCTGGCGAGGCCGGCTGACCTACCAGATGAACAAGTATCTCTTTGTCCGCGGCATCGTCGAGTACAACGCCTTCCGCAGAGAAATGCTGATAGACCTGCTGGCGTCCTTTACCTATATCCCCGGGACGGTCATCCAGCTCGGCTACGGATCGCTCTACGACCGCACCGAATGGATCGATGGCGCCTACAGGGACGCCCCGCGTTTCCTGGAGATGAAGCGGGGCCTGTTCTTCAAGGCCTCGTATCTTTGGCGGCTGTAAAGAATTACTTCTTGATGGCGTCGAGGATGGACTTGGCTTGGGCCGTCCGTTCCGTTTCCGGCTCGAGCTTGATGAACTTCTCCAGGTTCTCGGCGGCCTTGGCGG
>JADGNU010000147.1 GCA_017883305.1 Candidatus Aminicenantota bacterium
CCCATCCCGCCCCGGCCGAGTTTGCGGACGATGCGGTACTTTCCGGCGACCGTCTGGCCCGGTTGGATCTCGACGATGGGAACTCTGACCGTTCGGGTAGGATCTTTCCCCATCTTCCCCTCCATCCCGCTTCACTCAGAGCATAACAACTCGCATGGAGCGAGTCAATCCCGTCCGGGGGGGAGGCCCCGGCATGTTCGATTCGGCCGCCGAAGGGTGCGGGGGGGATCTAATGAAGTTTTATTGTTAGTTCCGCGATCCTCTGTCCGCGTCGCCGGCATTGCCGTTTGACCCTGTCGTCGGGCTTATGGATGGAGACCGGCCCGTAGTGGTCGCCTTGCGGGTCGCCGTGAACGACCAGGCCGGCGATGAGCATGGCCTCGAGGATACCGATGATCGTGGTCTCATTGCCGCCGCCGATATTGGCCGCGCTGCTGAAGGCCGCCCCCACTCTGCCGTCGAGTTTGCCATGAAAGCGGACGGTCTCGTCGAACAACTGCTTGATGGGACCGGCCATATGGCCGTAGTAGGTCGGCGAGCCCACGACGATCGCATCATATTGGAGCAGGTCCTCGGCCTTGACCTTGTCGACGGATCTGCAGTCCGTAGGCAAACCGGCCTCAGCCATGGACTTGGCGATGATTTCCGCCATCTCTTTGGTATTTCCGCTTCTCGAAAAATAAATAACGATCCCTTTAGCCATTGGGTTTACTCCTTGAATTGAACTTAGCGCTTATTCGCCGCAATGGGGTTCCGTCCCTCTCAACATCCCGATGGCGATGGCGTAGGCGCAGCCGACCCCGGCCCGCACGGTGACCGCTTCCTCGGAGCAATTCCGGGCGCAGGCGCCGCATTCCATGCAGGCCTCGCGATCCCGCAGCTCCGCTTTTCCCGACTCCAGGACGAAGACATCGTGGGGGCAGACTTCCAGGCAGCGGCCGCAGCCGATGCATTTATCGGAATTCAGGTTGAGAGTGACGACGTTTTTCAGATAAGACTGTCGCATCCCCTGGGCTCCTTTATAATGCCGCGCCCAACGTCAGGATCAAGACCAGGATCCCGAGACCGGCGGAGATGATCTGCAGCGGAAGGGCGATCTTCATTTCTTTGACCACCCCGGAGAGAGACGTGAAGGTCGAGGCCCCGGTGAAGTTCATCGCCAGGAATGAGGCTATGGGCGGAAGCAGAAGAAGATAGAGGAGGGCCGTTTTCCACCCCTCCGGCCATAACGGATTTGTCCCTTGCAGATAGAGCAGGGTCCAGGCCAGCCCAAGCAGCCAGCCCTTCCAGGCAAAAGCGCGGCCGGGAATGAACGGCAGCAGCAGCGGGGTGAAGAAGGCCCCCGCCAGAATCGCTCCAAGAAAGGGAATGGCCTTTACCGCCGTTGCCCCCAATAAGATCGGGAACGGGACGAAACCCTCGCGGACGAGCGTCAGGCCGAAGAGGATCCCGAGCAGGATCAGGGCCGGCTTGAGGACTCCCGCCAATTCAACGGGTGTCAGGATCAGGCGATCCCAAAGGCCGAAACGGACGGCCCTCATGGCCGGAGTGGCTTTCTGACCGGCCCGCAAGAATTCGGGAATGTCTGCCGCCCGCACCGGTCCGTAGACGACCCTGAAGCCGGAGCGTTCGAGCACCTCATGGGCAGCGACTCCCGGGGCGCCCAATTGGGGCAGGATCAGAATGCGCCCGCTAACGACATCCGCCAGCCCGACCTGAGCGATCCGGCCCACGAGTTCTTCCGTGCCGAAGGTTCCTTTCCCCGCGGCGCACCAGACATTGATCCCCTTGGTGTCGAGGACCAGGATCCAAAGATCCAGGCCGGACAGGGTTTTGCGCAACCGGTCGAAACTCACCTTGTAATTCGCCGAAACCAGGACCGGGGAGGCGGCGGTCGGGCGGCCGACGGCATAAAGGCCGGGTTCGACGGCATAGCGCATCCGCCCCCAGCCCCAACGCGCCTTGAAGGAACCGAGGATATCGGCCTGATTCCATCGGGTTGATACCTGCGGGACCCTGAGGCCGGAAATCGCGACCTCGCCGACGATCCAAGGGGGTGTTCTCATGACCCCTGTCTCCCACACGCCATTTGTTCGATCGCCTCCAGGAGGATCCTCAGACTGTCCATCATCGGCGCGCGTTTCGACGTGTCGATGGATTTATAAAGCGATTCGAAGCATTGCGAAAGGCCTGCCTCGATCCCGCGGATGGCCCCGATCCCTTTCGCCGTAAGCCGGATGGTGACGCAGCGCCGGTCGGCGGGAACCGGGTCCCGGAGGGCCATTTCGGCCTTGACCAGATTGTCCACGGTCCGGCTCACCGTGCTCTTGTCGAGACCCATGCCGGCCGCGAGATCGTTCAGGGAAATCTTCCCGGCCCGGCGGATCGCGGCCAGGGCATGGCATTGGGCGAAGGACACGCCGCAACAGGAGGACTGGAGGTCATCGAAGAACTCCATTTTCCGCTGGAGACGGATGACCAGGTCCCGGAAATCTCGCGCGGCGGACGGAACAGGCATTGGAGGCCCTCCCGGTACTATTGTAACACGCAACAGTTGCGATATACAACTAAATATTTCAATAGGTGTCCGGCCGCCAATGGATCGCGCCCCGCTCTTGACAGCGCCATTGAGATAATATATGAATATATCTTCATATATTGATCCCAATGGACAAGCATAAGTTCGCCTTGAACATGCCGGAAGGGACGGGGCTCATGACCTACCTCGGGAAGGGAGAGAAGGGCCTTCTGGGCCGCAGCCCGGTCCCAGGCAAGTCTATTTATGGCCTTACGGTCGAGGAGGGGCGCCTCGTCGTTCCCCCGGAACTCGAGAAAAAGCTTGGCCTGACCCCGGGGGCCTGCCTCGAAGTCACCCTCGACCATGGCCGCGTCGAGATCCAGCCAAACATCCACAGCCTCAACCGGCTCTATATCGAGCCAACGTCACGCTGCAACTTGTCCTGCCGTACCTGCATCCGCAACTCCTGGGACGAGCCGACGGGCGACATGGACATGGAGGTTTTCGACCGTCTTGTGGGACAGCTCCCGCGCTTTCCCCACATCGAGTCGGTCATGTTCGGCGGCTTCGGGGAGCCGACCGCCCACCGGCATATCCTCGACATGATCCACGCCGTCAAGGCCTTGGGCCTTCGCGCCGAGATCACGACCAACGCGACGCTCCTCGATGACCGCCTGATCGACGGTTTGCTCGGCGAACGTCTCGATACGCTCTGGATCTCGCTCGACGGGACGACCGAGGAGAGTTTTAACAAGGTCCGACCCGGGGCCGGACTGTCCCGAGTCCTGGAGAACTTGGACCGGCTCGCCCAAAGGAACGGCCGCGACGGGCATGTGATCGACATCGGCATCGCCTTCGTCGTCATGAAGACGAACCTCGGCGACGTCAAGCACCTCGACCGCCTGGCCCGTTCCGTCGGAGCCCGGCGCATCCTCGTCAGTCACGTCCTGCCCTACAGCGAAGCCATGGAAAAGGAGATGCTCTGTCTCCAGACCTTGACCCTTGAAACGTTCACTTTCGCCCCAGGCAAAACCGAGCTCAGCCTGCCGCGCATCGACGTCAACAACACGACCAAGGAAACGCTCTTTAGCCTGTTCCAAGGGTTCGAGAACCTGACTTTCATGGGCAATCGGATCGCCGTCGACGCCCGCCGCTGCCGGTTCATCCATGACCGGTCGTCGTTCGTCCGTTGGGATGGCCAAGTCAGCCCCTGCATGGGTCTCCTCCATTCCCATAAGACCTATCTTTACGGTCTCGAGCGGCGGGTCCGGTCCCACTCATTTGGCGACCTCCGAACAGAGGACCTTTTCGATATCTGGAATTCGAAGGTCTACGCGGACTTCAGGGACAAGGTCAAAGCGTTCGATTATTCGCCCTGCCACGTCTGCGGCGGCTGTTCCCTCCTCGAGACCAACGAGGAGGACTGTTACGGCAACAAATTTCCGGCCTGCGGCGGATGCCTGTGGGCCCAAGGGATCATCCAATGCCCCTGAAAGACGTCGTCGCCATCTTCAAGGCCCTGGCCGACCCGACCCGCCTCCGGATCAGCCTTCTCCTCCACGAGCGCGAGCTCTGTGTCTGCGAGCTGATGTTCATCCTGGGGATGGAACAGTCGCGGGTTTCCCACCACATGCGGGTCCTGCGGGAGGCGGGCCTCGCCGAGGACGTCCGGGACGGCCGCTGGATCATCTACCGCGTTCCGGAGGAGGCGCGGCCGCTTCTCGAGGGCCTCTTCGCAGGCCCGCTCCGGGAACGGATCGGGCTTTCGCGGGAGGCCTCGGGAGACGCCAGGCAGCTCGAGGCGTGCATCAGGGAGAATGTTCGTGGCCGAGTATGCGAGACGCGTCCCCGGCCGGAGGGATCATGAGAAAAACCGTCCTCTTCATCTGCGTCCACAATTCGGCCCGGTCCCAGATCGCCGAGGGGCTGATCAACGCCCTTTATAGCGACCGGTTCGAGGCCGTGAGCGGCGGGACGACCGCGACGAGGGTCCATCCCGCGGCCATCAAGGCCATGGCCGAGATCGGCATCGATATCAGCGGCCATACATCGAAGAGCATCGACGTCTTTGAAGGCCGTCGATTCGACTATGTCGTCATGGTCTGCGACGACAAACAGGCGGACTGCCCCTTCTTCCCGGGCGGGAAAGAACAGATCCATCACGCCTTTGACGACCCGGCCGCCTGCGGCGGGACCGACGAGGAGGTGCTGGCCTGCTTCCGCAAGAGCCGGGACGAGATCCGGGCCTGGATCGAGGACATGTTCGTCCGGGGGGTTTTGGAGCTCGCGGTCGACAAGTTCCGGTTTCGTTTTCCCGTCGATCTCTTCTATAGCGATGCCGGGGTCTGGGTCCGGTTCGAGGGGTCCCGGGCCCGCATCGGGCTCTCGGACTTCACCCAGCAGAGGAACGGCGATGTCGCCTTCGCCGAGCCCAAGGAGCCGGGGACACAGGTCAAGAGGGGAAACGAGGTGGGGGTCGTCGAGACGATCAAAGTCAACCTCAGCCTCCCGTCGCCCGTGGGAGGAAAGGTCGTTGAGGTCAACGGCGACCTCTTGAACTCTCCCGAGCTCGTCAACCAGGACCCCTACGGCAAAGGCTGGCTGGCCGTGCTCGAGGTCGAAGACGCCGGGACAGCGCGGAATGCTCTGATGACCGCGGCCGAGTTCATGGCCCAGGCCAAGGCCCAGGCGGAGGCGGAGGTGCTGCGATGACCCGCAAGATCCCGGTCGTTCCCTGCAGCGGGATCGGAAAGAGCCTCGGCGCTGCGGCCCGGGAGGCTGCTTATGTCCTCACGGAGGACCTCCGGCCGGACAAAACTCAGGTCGTCGCTTTGGCCCTTCTCGTTATGGGCGACGAGGAAGCGAAACGCGAGGTCGCCGGAGGCCAGGCGATCGCCATCGACGGCTGCAAGCTCGAGTGTGCCGCCAAGGGCCTGGCCTCATGCGGCGCGTCCAAAGTGCATAAGGCGGCAATTTTCGATGTTGTCCGGCGGAATCGCGGCCTCAAGCCGGAAGGCGTTTGCGATCTCAACGAGGACGGGTTGAAGCTAGCCCAAGCGGCGGCCGGAGAAGCGGCGAAGATCGTCGATGATATCGACGCGGAGGACGACCATGCCTGATCTGCCGCGAAAAAAGGTGGGATTGATCTCCTGCTCCGGCGAGGAGCTCGCCGAAGGCACGGTCACGCGCCGGGCCGTCCGGAAAGTGCTCGAAACCCTCCGTCCCGACGACACGGTGACGTTGTGCCTGCCGCTGTTCCTCGCGGGAGGCGAGGGCGAGCGGGCCTTCGCCCGATATTATCCGACCATCGCCGTCGACGGCTGCGACAAGCGCTGCGCCGCCCTGGCCACTGAGAAATACAGCGCCAAGCCGGCCGCATCGATCGTTGTGACCGAGATCGCGAAAGAATGCGGCTGCGGGAAGATCGGTACGGCCCGGCGGCTGAACGCGGAAGGGCTGCGCCTGGCCGACCAGGTCGCCGGGAAGATCGTGGAAGAAACAGACCGGCTCTTGAAGAAAAAGCCCAAGAGCGCCGTCCAAGAATCTGATCGGGGGAAGCCCTGATGCCCAAAACGGAAATTTACGAAACAACGGTGACATGGACGGGCGGACATGACGGACACGTCCGGATGGGGAACGGGCCGGAGATGGACTTTTCTGCCCCTCCGCAATCGCAAGGCCGGGCGGACGTTCTGACGCCCGAGGACGCCTTTGTTGGCGCCGTCAACACCTGCGTCATGTTGATGTTCATCTGGGCGGCCGAGCGCTTCCGGCTGGACCTTGTTTCCTATGAATGCCGGGCGGAGGGAACGAAGCTTATCGAGCTTGACAGGACCGAGATCTTCACCCAAGTCATGCTGAAGCCCCGGATCGTGGTGCGCGGCGGGAACGAGCCGACCGAGACCGTCGAAAAGCGCGTCCGTCGGGGGCTTGAATCGGCCCAAAAGTTCAGCCTGGTCGCCAACTCCGTAAAAAGCCACGTCATCATCGAGCCGGACATTTTCATAGAAGCTGAAAAGCGATAAGGAGAAGGCATGGAGATCAAGGTCCTCGGCCCCGGATGCCCGAAGTGCGGGATGGTCGAAAAACGCGTGAAGGACGCGCTGGCCGACCTCAATGTCGCCGCCGACGTCGAGAAGATTACCGACATCAAGAAGATGATGTCTTTCGGGATTATTGCGACGCCTGGACTCGTCATCAACGGCAAGGTCAGATCTACCGGCCGGATCCCGCGGATCGAGGAGATCAAGACTTGGATCCAGGAGGCCGCGGCCTGACGAGCGAGGTTCGAGCCCAAGGGTCAGCGACAGTCGGAAGCGGAAGGAGATCGAACATTGTCTAAAGCAACAAAAATGCGCTTCATCTTAGCCATAACCATCCTTGCGATCGCCGGCGGGATGATATCGACGGAACTTTCCTCGAATACCCGCTCCATTGGTCCTGCCGCGGATTCCGCGGCCGATCAGTCCAAGCCTCCCATCTGGGCGGTCAAGGGCGAAGTCCTGGTCACGAACCGGCTGGACGTCGATTTTTCCAAATACATGGTCACGTTCATGGAGCTCGGCGCCGACCGGTGCATCCCCTGCAAGAAGATGCAGCCGATCATGAAGGAGATCGCCGCGGCCTTCCCCGACCGGGTTCAGGTTGTCTTCTACGATGTTTGGAAGGACTCCGCCCCGGCCGAGAAATACGGCATCCAGCTCATCCCGACCCAAGTCTTCTTGGATCAAAAGGGAAAGGAGATCGCCCGCCACGTCGGGCTCTTTCCCAAGGAGGAGATCCTCGAGCTCCTGAAGAAGCACGGCGTCCAGTAAGCTG
>JADGNU010000148.1 GCA_017883305.1 Candidatus Aminicenantota bacterium
ATGCCGACTCTCATTTTAGTGGACCTCCGATAAGCGCTCGTCGTCTCCGTAAAGCCGCTCGCAAGTATACGCGCGACCCCCCACTATTTCAAGCGCGCCCGGCCGGCCTTGACCCTCCCGGCGCTTTTGTTTAAGGTAGGGGAGACGTCGATCGCGATCGCAGAGGAGGACAAGATGCCGGCAACGATCATCAGCGGCAAGGACGTTTCCTGCCAGATCCGCGCAGAGCTCAAGGACCGCGCGGCCCGTCTCAAGGAGAAAGGACACGTGCCCGGGCTGGCCGTCGTCCTCGTCGGCGAGGACCCCGCCTCGGTGTCCTACGTGACGGCCAAGGCCAAGGCGGCCGAGGAGATCGGCATCTTCGAGACGACGATCCGGATGGCTCCCGACTCCAGCGAGGAGGAGATCCTCCGTCAGGTCGACAGCCTCAACCGCGACGAGCGCTATAACGGCTTCCTCGTCCAACTGCCCTTGCCGAAGTACGTCAGCTCCGAAAAGGTCATCAACCTCATCTCCCCGGACAAAGACGTCGATGGGTTCCACCCGGTCAATGTGGGCAAGATGCTGCGGGGCGAGCCCTGTCCGTTGCCGTGCACCCCCTACGGCGTCGTCCAACTCCTTGTCCGCGGCGGCTACGGCCCGGACGGCAAGCACGTCGTCATCTGCGGCCGGAGCAACATCGTCGGCAAGCCGCTGGCGGCCATGCTCATCCAGAAGAGGAAGGGGGCCAACGCCACGGTCACCGTCTGCCATACCGCGACGCCGGACATCCGCAAGTTCACGCTCCAGGCCGATATCCTCGTCGCCGCCATGGGCGTGCCGCGGGCGATCAAGGCCGAGATGGTCCCTCCGGGCTGTGTCGTCATCGACGTCGGCGTCAACCGCGTGCCCGATGCGACCGCCGCCAAGGGGTTCCGCCTCGTCGGCGATGTCGATTTCGACGCCGTCAAGGAGAAGGCTTCGGCCATCACGCCGGTGCCGGGTGGGGTCGGGCCGATGACGGTCACGATGCTTATGATGAACACGATCGAGGCCGCCGAACGCAAGGCCGGTCTCGCGGCCTGAGCCGTCAAGGTCCCCCATGAAGATCGGCAAGATCGACGAAGCCGATTTCCGCTCGCTCGTGATGGGCAAGTTCGGCCGGCGCGACCCGAGCGTCCTCGTGCCGCCGATGACCGGGGTCGACGCCGGCGTCATCGATCTCGGCGGCGGCCGCGTCCTTGTCGTCGCAGAGGACCCGATCTTCACCATGCCCCGGCTGCCCCTGGAGATGTTCGGCCGGTTCACCGTCCACATCGGGGCGAGCGACGTCGCCGTCATGGGCATCCGGCCCCGTTACATGACCTATTCGCTGCTCCTGCCCCCTGACACGACCCGCGACGACATCAAGCGGATCATCGATTCCATCCACGCGGCCGCGCGCGGCCTCGGTATCGCCATCGTCGGCGGCCACACGGGTTTCTATCCGGGCTTCACCGCGCCGACGATCGGCGGCATCACGGTGTTCGCCGTCGGCCGCAGGAAGGATCTCGTGACGCCGGCCGGGGCCCGCCCGGGCGACGAGATCATCCTGACGAAGGGCCCGGCCATCGAGACGGCCGCACTGCTCGCGGCCCTGCGCGAAGAGGAGCTCCTGACGAGGTTCTCCGCGACGCTTGTGGACAAGGCGAAATCGCTGGCTCGGGCCATCACGGTCGTCGAGGACGCGCTCACGGCCGCGGCCGCGGGCGGCGTCACGGCCATGCACGATGCGACGGAAGGCGGGGTCATGGGCGGACTCTTCGAGATCGCCGCGGCAAGCCGGGTGGGGATGGAGGTCGACGAGCGGCTCTTCGTCTACCCGGACGAGGTCCGCATGGTCTGCGAGGCCTTCGACATCGACCCCGTGCGGGCCATCGCGGAAGGGAGCCTCCTCATCACCGTCGGCCCCGGAAAGAGCGGAGCTGTCCTCGCCCGGCTGAAGAGGAAGCATATCGCCGCGTCGGTCATCGGAAAGGTCCTTCGAGACCGGCGCCGGCGGACGATCCGTCGCGCAGACGGCCGGACGGAGACCCTCGCGATCCCCGAGCAGGACCCTTTCTGGCCGGCGTTCTTCGAGGGATTGGATGCGGCCTGAGGCAAGCCGATCAATCAATCTCTTAAGATGTTTCGCAGAAGTCCGGCTCCGGGTTACTCCGCCGAACTTCTGCCCGTCCGCTCCCCAGAGTCCGCTCCCTGTGATCAGCGGCCCTTGGCTTTGGCCTTTTTGTCCTTCTTCTCGGCCATGACCATGGCGTCCTTGAGGGTGATGCTGTCGAAGTAGCCCTTCAGGAGCTCGGTGGCGTTTTTCCAGATGTCGTGGGTCGGGCAGGTTTCCGTGAACTCGCAGTAGGTCTCGTCCTCGATGCATTCAACCAGACAGCAGGTGCCCTCGAGAGCATGGAGGATCTCGCCGATCTTGATGTCCTCGGGCTTGCGGGCCAGGGTGTAGCCGCCTCCGGCGCCGCGGATGCTCTTGACCAGGCGGTTGATCTTGAGGGGGATGATGATCTGTTCGAGATAGCGGATCGAGATCCTCTCGTCTTCGGAGATGTGCTTGAGGATGACGGCGTCGTGACTGTTGCCGTAATGGCGGGCGAGGTTCAGCATCAGCCGCGTTCCGTAGCGTCCCTTGGTCGAGAGTCTGATCATAGCGAGCTCCTTACTGTCACATTCTATAAGGGTTTTCCGCCAATATCAACCCATGCCTATAGGATTTATCAATTTACTCAATTCGATACGAAATGTCCCCCAGCACCGGCTTGACACCTTCCGCGCCATATGAGTATCCTAGCCCCGAAATCCCATCGATAAAGGAAGCGCCCATGCCCCGTCAGATCCTCCTTGGTGACGAAGCTGTGGCCCTGGGGGCCGTCCACGCCGGCCTGTCCGCCGCTTATTCCTATCCCGGGACCCCCGCCTCCGAGATCCTGGAGTATCTCGTCCGGCTGGCCGCGGAGACCAAGGCCTTCCCGGCTGTCTGGTCGGTGAACGAGAAAGTCGCCTATGAAGAGGCCCTCGGCGCGTCGTTCGCCGGAAAGCGGGCCCTCGTCTCCTTCAAGCATGTCGGACTCAACGTCGCCGCCGACCCCTTCATGAACTCGGCCATCACCGGTGCGAACGGCGGCCTTCTCGTCGTCAGCGCCGACGACCCCGGCATGCACAGTTCCCAGAACGAGCAGGACAGCCGCTACTACGTCCAGTTCGCCCAGATCTTCGGCTACGAACCCTCCGACCATCAGGAGGCCTATGATATGGCCCGCGAGGCCTTCGATCTGTCCGAGCGCCTCGGCCTGCCCGTCCTGATACGGATGGTGACCCGTCTCTCCCACAGCCGCTCGGCCGTCGAGATCCGGGACGCGCGGCCCCAGAACGAGCTGAAGAAAGGGGCCGGAAAAGACTGGATCCTTCTTCCCGTCAACGCCCGCCGGCGCTTCACCCAGCTTCTCGAGCGCCAGGGCGAAATGGTCCGCATCTCCGAGGAATCCCGATTCAACGTGCTGCGCCTCGACGAGAAAAATCGCTCCTTCGGCGTCATCGCCTCCGGCATCGCCTACAACTATTTCCGCGAGGCCGCCGCCGGCAACGGCGCTCCGCCGTCCTTCCTCAAGGTCTCGACCTACCCGTTGCCGGAAGGGCTTATCCGCAAGCTCGTCGGCCACGTCGATACGGTCCTCGTCCTCGAGGACGGCTACCCTTTCATCGAGCGCCAGATCAATGGCCTCTTCGGCGTCCCCGGCAAGACGGTCCTCGGCAAGCTGAGCGGGACCCTGCCGGCCTCGGGCGAGTTGACACCGGACATCGTCCGCCTGGCGCTCGGCCGCAAACCCCTGCCGTCGCTCCCGGCGAGCGGGCTTCCGCTGGCTGGCCGGCCGCCCCAGCTCTGCGCCGGCTGTCCGCACGCGGATACGTTCAAGGCACTTAATGAGGCCCTCGAAGGGTATGCCGGGTCGAACGTCTTCGGCGATATCGGCTGCTACACCCTCGGCGCCCTGCCGCCCTATGGCGCCATCGACAGCTGTGTTTGCATGGGCGCAAGCGTCGGCATGGCCCGCGGCGCCTCCGACGTCGGCCTTCACCCGGCCGTCTCGGTCATCGGGGATTCGACCTTCGCCCATTCGGGCATCACTCCGCTTCTCGGCGCGGCCCGGGCGAACGCCGACATGACCGTCATCATCCTCGACAACGCCACGACGGCCATGACCGGGGGCCAGCCGACCTACGGTTCGGGCGAGGGCCTGCTCCGCCTCATCGAGGGCCTTGGCGTTCCCAAGGAACATATCCGGACGATCGAGCCGCTGCCGAAGAACCACGACAAGAACGTCCAGATCCTCAAAGACGAGATCGACCACCACGGACTGTCCGTCGTCGTCGCCGTCCGCGAGTGCGTCCAGGAACAGCGGAAGAGAAGGAGCTAGGCCATGAAACAGGACATCATCCTCGCGGGCGTCGGCGGCCAGGGCATCCTATCCATCGCCTATGTCATCGACAACGCCGCTCTCGCCGACGGCCTGGCCTTTAAGCAGGCCGAGGTCCACGGCATGGCTCAGCGGGGCGGGGCCGTCCAGTCCCACATGCGCCTGTCCGACGGGACGATCTGGAGCGACCTCATCCCCAAGGGCGAAGCCGACATGATCATGAGCGTCGAGCCGCTCGAAGCCGTCCGCTATTTCGACTTCCTCCGGCCGGACGGCATCGTCATCACCAGCTCGACGCCCTTTCGCAACATCCCCGATTATCCTGACCTCGACAAGGTCCTCGACGCCGTCCGCAAGGCGCCGCGGAGCGTCGTCCTCGATTCCGAGAAGCTGGCCAAGGAGGCCGGCACGGTCAAGGCCCAGAACATCGTCCTTCTCGGAGCGGCCTCGTCGTTCCTCATCCTCAAGGAGGCGAGCCTTCTCCGGACGATCGATACCCTCTTCCGCGGCCGCGGCCCGACCGTCCTCGAGGCCAACCTCAAGGCCTTCGAACTTGGCAAGAAAGCGGCCCTCGGCTCATGACGACCGCCTGGACCAGGACCAGCCGCGTCCTCGAACGCGCGGAGAAAGACGGCCGGGACTTCCTGCTCGAGCCCGAGGTCTACGAGATCCTGAAGGACGCGGGGATCCCGACCCCGCGCCACATGTTCGTTTCCATGGGCCAAAAAGCCTCGCGGAAGGACCTGGCCGCGCTGGGCACGGCCGAGGTCGTCGTCAAGATCGTCTCGCCGCTCGTTATCCACAAGTCCGACGTCGGCGGCGTCGCTTTCGCCAAGGCTAACCCGGCCGCGGTGACGAGAGCCTGCGCGGCCATGCTCCGGACGGTCGTCGCGCGCAGCCGCGCCGCCGAGCGAAAGGCCGTCCGGGAGTCCGTCCGCGGCTTCCTCCTCGTCGAGAAGGTCGCCTTCGACGACGCCGGGTTCGGCTCGGAGATCCTTCTCGGGCTGAGGAATTCCCAGGATTTCGGGCCGGTCCTGACCATGGGCTCGGGCGGCCTCGACGTCGAATACATGAACGCCCGGCTCAAGGAGGGGAGGGCCGTGGCTATCGCCTCGGCGCATCTCCTGGACGACGCCAAGGCGGGCGGGCTCATCGAGCCGCTCGCCTTTTTCGGCAAGCTGGCCGCGACATTCCGGGGCCGCAAGCCCCTCGTCTCGCCGAAGACCCTGGTCGATACGTTCCTTCGGTTCCGGGACCTGGCCGTCGCCTTTTCGGCCTTTTCTGCGGCGACACCGTTCGTCCTCGAAGAGGCCGAGGTCAACCCCTTCGTCGTCCGCCGCGGCCGGCTCGTGCCTCTCGACGGCGTGTGCCGGTTCTCCCGGGCCAAGGCGGCAGCGTCCGCCCGGCCGGTCGAGGCCGTCGGCCGGCTGCTCAAGCCGGCGTCGATCGGCATCATCGGCGTGTCGGAAAAGATGAACATCGGCCACGTCATCCTCAATAACATCCTCAAAGGCGGCTTCGACCCGGGGAACGTGACCGTGGTCAAGCCCGGACTCGAATCGATCGAAGGCTGCCGATGCGTCCCCACGGTCGAGGCCATGCCGGCGGCCGTCGACCTCTTTGTTCTCACTCTCGGCGCCGACCAATGTTACGATGTGATAAAGGACCTCGTCGACCATGGCAAGGCCCGCTCGGTCATCCTCATCGCCGGCGGCATGGGCGAGAAAGAAGGCGGGGCGTCGATCGAGGGCCGGATCCGCGACCTCCTCAGAGAGGGCCGGACGAGCGGCCGGACGACGCCGGTCGTCAACGGCGGCAACTGCCTGGGGATCGTTTCGAAGCCCGGCCTCTACGACACGCTCTTCATTCCCGACCACAAGCTGCCCCGCCCGAAGCGTGCCGGCTCGGCCTCGGCCATGATCAGCCAGAGCGGGGCGTTCATGATCTGCCGCATGAGCAAGCTGCCGTCCATCGAGCCCGTCTACTCGGTTTCGCTGGGGAACCAGATCGACCTCACGGCCTCGGACTATTTGAACTATCTGAAGGACGATCCCGAGGTCCGGACCTTCAGCGTTTACATGGAGGGCTTCAGGCCCGGCGATGGACTGGCCTTCGCCCGGGCCATCCGCGAGATCACCGCGTCCGGGCGGGCCGTTCTTGTGTACAAGGCCGGGCGGAGCCCCGAAGGCCGGTCGGCGACCTCGAGCCACACGGCTTCCGTAGCCGGGGATTACGGCGTCTTTAAGGCGCTGTGCGAGCAGGCCGGGGCCATCGTCGCGAACGACCTCTTTGAATTCGAGAGCTTCATGAAAGGCCTGGCCTGGCTCGAGGGGCGGGTCGTCCGGGGCCGGCGGGTGGGTCTCGTCAGCAACGCCGGGTTCGAGTGCGTTATGATGGCCGACAATCTCAAGGACGGCACCGGTCTCGACCTGGCCGCGTTCGCCCCGGAGACGCGGGAGCGCATCCTGGCGAGCCTGCGGCCGCTCGGCATCGACCGCCTGCTCGACGTCCACAACCCACTCGATGTGACCCCGGTCGCCGACGATGCCGCCTTCGGGGAGAGCACCCGGGCGTTCGTCGAAGACCCGGGCGTCGACTGCGCCGTCATTTCCAATGTGCCTTTGACCAAGGCGCTCCAGACGCTGCCGGCGGGGGAGGGACACGGCGAGGACCTGACCCGGCCGGGGGGCTTCGCGGCGAGAACGATCGAGCTCTTCCGCACGACCTCAAAGCCGATCGTCGTCAACATCGATGCCGGTGTGCTTTACGACCCTCTGGCCGATCATCTGGAAAAGGCCTGCATTCCGGTTTTCCGGCGGGCCGATGAGGCGCTCCGTTTCCTGAGGATGTACGTCGGGCGCATGTCCCCCAAAGCCGGACGATAGCCGCGGGTCC
>JADGNU010000016.1 GCA_017883305.1 Candidatus Aminicenantota bacterium
AGGAGACGGCGAAGGCGCTCGGCTCGTCGACGGCGGCCCGCGACGCGTCGTCGAAGCCCTCGCTCCCGCCGGCGAAATATGCCGGGACGTACACCGACGCCTGGTATGGCGACATCGTCATCGAAGAGACCGGCGGGCGCCTGGTCATGCGCTTCACCCGGACGCCGGCTCTCGTCGGCGACATGGAGCACTGGCAGTACGACACCTTCATCGTCCGCTGGCGCGATCGCGAGCTCCGGGCCGACGCCTACGTGACGTTCTCCTTGAATCCTGATGGCTCCATCGAGCGGGCGAAAATGGAGGCCGTCTCGCCCGAGACCGACTTCAGCTACGACTTCCAGGATCTCGACCTCAGGCCGGCCCGGAAGACGCCGCGCTAAGGTCCTGATCGGCGCTTGAACGGTCCGCTCTCTGAACTATTCTTCAGTCAAGGTTCAGTGGCGGCCTCTTCGGGGGGGTGTTATATTCAGTCGGTAGGAGAGTCCGGCATTGAACATCCTGGTCATCGAAGACGAGAAGAAGGTCGCCCTGGCCATCAAGAAGGGGCTGGAATCCGAGCACTACGAGGTCGAGCTCGCGCTGACGGGGGAGGAGGGCTTCTTCCGGCTCTCCTCGCGGCCCTTCGACCTGGTCATCCTCGACCTGATGCTGCCCGGCCGCGACGGAACGGAGATCCTGCGCACCCTGCGCAAGAAAGACAAGGGGACGCCCGTCCTCGTCCTGACGGCCAAGGACACGCTCGAGGACAAGATCCTCGGCCTGGACCTCGGCGCCGACGACTACTTGGTCAAGCCCTTTGCCTTTCCGGAATTGACGGCCCGGATCAGGGCCCTGCTTCGGCGGGGACGCGGCGACCAGGCCGCGAAGCTGGGCCTCGCCGACCTCGAGATGGACCTTGTCAAGCGGACGGTCCTGCGGGCCCGGCAGGCCATCCCGCTGACGGCCAAGGAATTCGAGCTCCTCGAGTACCTCTTGCGCAACAGCGGACACGTCGTGACGCGGGATATGCTGGCCCGGGATGTCTGGAAAGAGACGCTCCGGGCGACCCCGCTCGACAACGTGATCGACGTCCACATCGGCCGGCTGAGGCGGAAGGTCGATGAACCGTTCTCACCGAAGCTCCTCCACACGGTGCGAGGGGTCGGCTTCATCCTCTCGAAGACGGCGCCATGAGGCTTCAGCCGTCCAGCGTGCGGGTCCGTCTGACGCTCTGGTACACGGTCATCTTGGCCGGGATCGTCCTGGCGTTGTTCCTGGCGGTCTTCTTCTCCGTCAAGGCCAGCCTCATCCGCCATCTCGACCGGGACGTGGAATCCGAGTTCCAGGCCATTGCGCAGGTCCTGGCCGAGGAACCGAATGAGCTTTCCGAGTTCGAGACCGAGGGAGCAGGCCGGGCCTTCCAGGTCCTGAAAATGAACGATGTCCTCTTCGAGACCCCGGCGTTCAGACAGTCCGGCTTGAGGGTCGCCGACCCCGCGACGCCCACGCCCGCACGGACGGTCAAGTCCCCGGCTGGGACCAGGTTCCGGTTGAAGACCGGGCCGGCGGGTCCCGATCTGGCTCTGACCGTCGCCGTGACCGAGGAGCCGGTTCGCAACGTCTTGCGGACGCTCATGATCATCTTCATGCTCGCCCTTCCCGCCGGGCTCATCCTGGCGGCGCTCGGAGGTTCGATCATGGCCGGACGGCTCCTTCGGCCGGTGGACCTGATGGCCGCCCGGGCCGAGAAAATCTCGACGGAAAACCTCTCGTCCAGATTGCCGGTCGAGGATCCGCGGGATGAATTCGGCCGGATGGCGAACGTCATCAACCGCATGTTGTCCCGCCTCGAGGAGGGCTTCGAGCGTTTGCGCCGCTTCACGGCCGACGCTTCGCACGAGCTGAGGACGCCGCTCACGGTCATCCAGAGCGTGGGCGAGGTCGCGCTTCAGGAGAACCTGGACGCGGCTGCCTACCGGGACCGCATCGGCAGCATGCTCGAGGACGTCGCCCGTCTGAGCCGGCTCGTCGACAGTCTGCTGACGCTGACCCGGGCGGACGCAGGCGCCCCGGCCCTGCGCCGGAAAGAGATCGATGCCGCCCGGCTCGTCACCCAGGCCGTCGAGGACATGCGGCCCCTGGCCGAAGAGAAGCGACAGGATCTGAGCCTGTCCGCCGCGGGCCCGGTCCCGATCCAGGCGGACGAGGCGACCCTGCGGCTGGCTCTGGTCAATCTGCTCGATAATGCCATCAAGTACACGCCGACTTCAGGCACGATCGTCGTGAAGCTGCGGGTCCGCGACAAGGAGACCTTCATCGAGGTCACGGACAACGGCCCCGGCATCCCGATCGAGCATGCGGGCCGGGTCTTCGACCGCTTCTACAGGGTGGACCAGAGCCGGACCGGGCAAGCCGGCGGGGCCGGGCTGGGCTTGGCCATCGCCAAATGGGCCGTCGAGGCGAACGGCGGCCGGATCGAGCTCGAAAACCGGGAAGCAGGCGGCAGCACGTTCCGCCTCGTTCTCCCGCATATCCTCTAATATCGCTGACAGGAGGTTCTCATGAAACGATCTCTCACCTTTATCATGGTTTTGAGCGTCATGGCCTTGGGACTGGCCGTCGCGGGCCCGATGTCGCTGCAGGAACAGGCCCAGAAGGCCATCAAGCTTCCGCCGGCTGTCGCCCAGGCGGTCAAGGCCAACTGCCCGGGAGCGGTCATCGACAAAATGGACGTCGAAAAGGAAGCCGGCATCGCTCTCTATGATTTTGAATTCAAGGCCGGGCGGGGCGAGATCGAGGTGGCCGAGGACGGGACCGTTATGGACATCGCCACCATCGTCGCCCTCAAGGACATCCCCAAGCCCGCCGCGGAAGCGATCCTGAAGGCGGCCGCCGGGGCCAAGGTCGGGCAGCTCGAGAAGTCCGAGATCCGGGCCGAGATCAAGAAGAACGGCGAGAAGGGCACGATCGTCAAGCTCGCGGCCCCGAAGTACGTTTATGAAGCGGAAGTGATCCAAGGAGAGAAGAGAGGCGAAGTCCAGGTCGCGCCCGACGGCAAGATCGTTGAGGGACTGAAGTGGGGCGCCGACGAAGAGAAGGCCGAAGAGATGGGCGAAAAAGAGGAAGCCGAGGGAAAAGAGGTCCTTCCTCCGACGGTCCTCGACGCCTTCAAGAAGGCCTATCCCAAGGCCGTGATCAGGGGCGCCAGCAAGGAAACGGAAAAGGGCGTCACCTACTACGAAGTGGAGAGCGTCGACGGCAAGATGAACCGCGACCTGCTCTATACCGCGGACGGGAAAGCCGTCGAGGTCGAAGAAGCCATCGCCCCCGGCGCCCTGCCGGCCGCCGTCGTCAAGGCGCTCGCCAAGGCCTATCCCGGCTACAAGATCCTCAAGGCCGAGGACATGCTCAAGGACGGCCAGAAGCTGTTCGAGCTCGAGATCCAGGTCAACGGCAAGAAGATGGGCGTGACGCTCGACCCGGCCGGCAAGATCATCCAGTGACTCAGAGACTCGGCCCGGACCGATCTTCGCACGCTTGTGAATGACTAAGAAGATCGCGCTCGCGCTGACCGTCCTGGCCTGTCTCGCGGGCGCCAGGCCCGCTCTCGCCCAGCACAGCCAGCCGGACAAGTGCGGCGCTCTGTGCATCACCTCGCCGATCACGTTGGACGGCGTCCTGGACGAACCCGCCTGGTCGAAGGTCGCGCACATCTCCAATTTCACCCAGCGCGAGCTCGACGAGAACGCGCCGGCCACGGAGCGGACCGAAGTCGCGGTCCTGTTCAGTCAAACCGCGCTCTATATCGGCGTCTGGTGCTTCGACCGCGAGCCGGACCAGATCATCGCCCAGAAGATGAAGTGGGATTTCGAATACGGGAACGAAGACAACTTCGAGATCGTCCTGGACACGTACGGAGACAAACGGAACGCGTATCTGTTCGTCCTCAACCCCAACGGCGCCCAATACGATGCCCTGGTCACGGACAATAGCCGGAAGCTGAACGTCGACTGGAACGGGGTCTGGGACGTCGCTACCAAACGGACGGGGGAGGGCTGGTTCGCCGAGGTCCGGATCCCGTTCGCCACCTTGAAGTTCAGCGCGGCGGACGAACAGACATGGGGGATCAACTTCGAGCGGAACATCCGGCGCAAGCGCGAGCAAGTCCTGTGGCAGGGTTGGTGCCGGGACGCCCTCCTCGTGCAGGTCAACCGGGCGGGGACTCTGACCGGCCTGCAGGGCCTCGCTCAGACGAGGATCTTCGAATTCCGCCCTTACGCTCTCGCCGGAGGGCAAAAAGACGCCGGGACGCCGGCAACGACCGTCGGCAGTCTCGGACTGGATTTCAATTACCTGATCAACCCGACGGTCAAGCTCGATTTCACCATCCACCCGGATTTCGCCCAGGTCGAATCCGACTCGCTGATCGTCAACCTGACTCGCTTTTCCATCTCGCTGCCGGAAAAGCGGCAGTTCTTCCTCGAGGCCCAGAACTTTTTCGACTTCCCGCTCGGGAGGGCCCGGCCGTTCTACAGCCGCCGGATCGGACTCTCCGACGGCGAGCCCGTGCCGATCCTCGGCGGCGTGCGCTTCCTCGGCAAGATGGGCGGGACGACGCTCGGCGTCATGACCCTCCAGACGGGGAGCACGGACACCGCCAAGGCGACGAATTTTTCCCTCGTCCGCTACAAGCAGGACCTGGGGGAACAATCCTCGATCGGCGCGCTCGCGATCGGCGCGGTCCAGGCGGGCCGGTTCAACGGGACGGGAGGAATCGACGCCCTCTATTCCACCTCTAAACTATTTGGAAACAAGAATTTCCAGGTCGGGGGCGCTTACGCCGCAACTTACACGTCGGACAGCGCGAGCAAGTCCGGCGCCGCCCAGCGCCTGTTCTTCAACTTTCCGAACGACCTCATGGAGATCAGCGGCTCCTGGGAGCGGGCCGGCAAGGATTTCAACCCGGAGGTCGGCTTTCTGAGCCGCCCGAGCTACCAGATCTATATGGCTAAGTGGCGCATCAACCCCCGGCCGGCTTTCCTGCCTTTCGTCCAGAAGCTCCAGATCAAGCCGCTCGACCTCAGTTACTATATCGACGATATCACGCACGAGATGCAGTCCGTCTATATGGAATTCCGCCCCCTGGCCGTGTTTTTCAAGAGCGGCGAGAACCTGGAGATTAACATCGCGCACGATGCCGAGAACCTGACCGAGGATTTCGAGATCCGGGCCGGGCACATCATCCCGGTCGGGCGCTATTGGACGACCCGGGGAGAGATCCAGTTCGCGACCTTCGACGGGCGCCCCCTTGTCTTTGACGGAGGCATCAACTGGGGACAGTTCTATAACGGGTCGAGCACGGAGTGGGACACCCAGCTGACCTGGAAACCCAACCGCTTCTATAGCCTGGGCCTAAACTATGCCCGCAACGACATCCGTCTTCCCAGCGGCAGTTTCGCCATCGACGAAGTCGTTTCCCGGATGAACTTCTCCGTGACGCCAAAGCTCTTCGGCTCCCTCTTCACTCAATGGAACAATGACGAGAACAAGATCCTCTTCAATTTCCGGTTCACCTGGATCCCCAAGCCCGGCGCCTACCTCTATTTTGTGTTCAACCAATTCGGCGACACCCAGAATCCCCGCTGGCGTCTCAACAAGACCGTGGCCATGATCAAGTTCGTCTGGTATTTCAGCACGAAGTAAGCGCCTTGCGGCGGCCGGGCGATTTGTGAAAAAATGGCCTCATGGACGCTCGCAAGATCATCGGCTCTCTGACTGTCGGGACGCTGCTGGCCTTGGGGGCAGCGACCGGAGAATCTCCGTCGCCGTCTCAGTCGGAGCAGGCGGGGCTCCGGTCGATCGTTCTGTCCGGACCTCCCGGTGCCGAGGCGGCGGTTTCGGGACTGATGCTCGCTGACGGATCGCGGATCGCCCTCACGGCACCTCTACCGCTCTTCTCCCTTCTCGTCGACGGACGGCTCGCGACCTCAACGGCCTTGCCGTCCGGACTCGTCTTCTCCGTGACTGCCGAGGAGGGGTTCAAGCCGGGGGCGAAGTTCAAGCTCGTCTTCCGGAATGAGGGCAGGTCCAAGATCACGCTCGAGAACCTCGTTCCGCTCGGGGAAGGGGCCGACCGGACCTACATCACGGCCGGGCTGCCGAACGCGCCGCCCCACGAACTTGACCGGAGCCAGCTCTTCCGGCCCGGACTTCGCCCGGTCGGCGTCGTTCTGCCGGACAACGCCTGGCACCTTGGCTTCTGCTCGATCCCCGTCGCCGGCGGCGCCGGCACCGCCCTGACGTCCATCGCCCGGCGGGTCAAGACCGAAAAGGCCGAGCGCACGCGCTGGGCCGCGACCCTCGAGCCCGGCGGCTCGGTCGATTATGCCCTCTACTTCGAAGCCCACTCCGGCGGCTGGCGCCGCGGGCTCGAGATCATGTTCCGCGAGCGCTTCCTCTATGACCTCGAGAAATTCGACAACGCGCTGTTCGAGCGCCCCGACCTGGCTTGGGTCCGGCGGGCCTACCTCATGGTCCTCCAATTCGCCTGGGACAGGACCTATTACGACCGCGAAGCCGGCCGCTACGCGTTCGACCGAACGCTCACAGGGTGGGACAAATCGCTCGGCCCCATCGACATCTATACCATCTGGCCGACTTGGCCTCGGCTGGGGCTCGACGGCCGGAACCAATGGGACATGTATCGGGACCTGCCGGGCGGGCTGACAGAGCTCCGCCGCCAGGTCGACCTGGCCCACAGTCTCGGCAAGAAGTATTTCATCTCCTACAATCCCTGGGACGAGAGCACGCGCCACGAGGACCACATCGCCGGGATGGAAGAGATGCTCCGGAAGCTCGACGCGGACGGAGTCGTGCTCGACACCCGCGGCGAATCGAGCCGCGAGTTCCAGGCCGCGGCCGACCGGGTCAAACCCGGCATCATCATGTACAGCGAAGGCATGGCCGTGCCCCGGGACATGCCCGGCATCGTCTCCGGCCGCGTCCACGATGCGCTCTATATGCCGCCTCCGCTCAACCTGAACAAGTACATGAAGCCCGATTTCGCCATCTTCCGGGTCCTGCAGCTGGCCGAGGGGCCTCTCCACCGCGAGTCGGCCGTGGCCTTCTTCAACGGCTACGGTTCGGAGATCAATACCATGCGGCCGGGCCGTCCCGACTGGATCGACGAGGAGCTTCGCTACCTCGGCCGGACGACCATGCTGTTGCGGGCGAATTCGACGGCTTTTAGCGATCCGGCCTGGGAGCCGCTCGTGCCGGCGCTCGAGGACGGCCTGTGGGCCAACCGCTGGCGCGACGGAGACAAGACCATTTTCACGATCTTCAGCTTGCGGCCCGAAGGATACAAAGGCCCGCTCGCCGAAGTCGATGTCCCGCCAGGCTCTCATCTGGTCAGCTTGTGGAATCATGAGGAGCTCGAGCCCGTCGTGCGGGAGGGGAAGAGCTACGCTCCGGTCGACGTCGCCGCCTTCGACGCGGCCCGGCTCGGGACGCGCCTGGAAGGGAATGTCGATTGCCTCGCCGTCCTGCCCGGGCTTCTTCGTGTCGAGGCCGATGGGGAGCTCGTGACATTCGAGGCGCCGGGCGCGCCCGAGGGAAGCCGGATCGCGATCTCGGCCGGGAATCCCTCTTATGCGGAGACACCGGCCTCTTTCGGAACGGCGCGGCAGACGATCGCCCTCCACGATCACTTCCGCTTCCGCGAGGAGAAGTTTGTCGTCCAGCTCTTCGACGGGCGGGGCGAGATCCTCGATGAGCGCATCGTCCGGCTTCCGTTGGCCTTCCCCCGGCTCGTAACGCGAGTCGAGCGGACGGCGCCGGCCCGGACGGCCCCGCCCGGCATGGTCGGGATCCCGGCCGGGACCTTCGTCTTCAAAACGGCCGGCAACCCCGACGACGCCAACCCGATCATCCCTTACCCGGACACGACCAAACCCCGCAAGATCGAGATGCGCCGGTTCTTCATGGACCGCACGCCGGTCACGAACGCCGCCTTCGCCGCCTTCCTCGCGGCCAGCGGCTACGTGCCTGCCGACAAGTCGAACTTCCTCAAACACTGGGTCGATGGCAAGCCGCCGGCCGGCCAGGGGGACCATCCGGTCATCTGGGTCTCGCTCGAGGATGCCCGGGCCTATGCGCGCTGGGCGGGGAAGCGTCTGCCGACAGAGCCCGAATGGCAATACGCGGCCCAGGGCACGGACGGACGGCCGTTCCCATGGGGGAAGAAGATGGAGCCGGGCCGGTGCAACAACAAGCTCAACCGGACGACACCCGTCACCGCCTTTCCCAGGGGCGCCAGCCCCTTCGGCGTCCTGGACATGGTCGGCAATGTCTGGCAGGTGATGGACGACGTCTACGACGACGGGGTCTACCGTTTCGGCATCATTCGCGGCGGCAGCTCCTACGCGCCCGAGAAGAGCGTCTGGTACGTGAAGAGCGGACCGCTCGCCGTCGACCGGGTCCAGATCCACCTGCTCGTGGCCCCGGGCCTCGACCGCGCGGCAACGGTCGGCTTCCGCTGTGTCAAGGACGCTGACTGAGCTCGCGGCCGAAGTCATTTCGGAGGGCCGCGCCGGTGTAAGACGCCGGGCAGGCCATGACGGCCTCCGGCGGTCCCTGGACGACGAGCGCGCCGCCCTCATCGCCTCCTTCGGGTCCCAGGTCGATGACGTGCCCGGCCCTGGCAATGAGGTCGAGGTCGTGCTCGACGGCGATAATCGTCTGGCCCGCGGCGAGGAGCTTGCCGAAGAGACGAAGCAGCCGATCGACATCGGATGGATGAAGCCCGGTTGTCGGTTCGTCGAACAGATAGAGAATGCGGCCCGGCGACGTGTCCATCAATTCCGAAGCGAGCTTCAAGCGCTGCCTTTCCCCACCCGAGAGCGTATCGAGGGACTGGCCGAGCCGCAAATAGTCCAGCCCGATCTCGGCGAGGAGCGAGAGGCCGGCGGCGACCTTCGGCTGGCCGGTGAAGGCCGACGCGCCCTCGACCGCGGTCAGATCGAGGACGCCGGCGATCGTCCGCCCGAAGACGTGGACCCCGAGGACCTCGCGATTGTAGCGCGCGCCGCGGCAGACCTCGCACGTTACGGAGACGTCCGCCAGATGGTCTAGGCTGAAGGTCTTCCGGCCTGTCCCGCCGCAAGCCTCGCAGCGGCCCTCGGGCGTCAGGAACGAGAAATGGGCCTTTTTGAGACCTTTCGCCCGGGCTTCGTCCGACGCGGCGAAAAGGCTCCGGACCGCATCGAATAGCCCCAGGTAGGTGAGGGGAATGCTCGACGCGTTTTCGGCCGGGGCCTCGATCCCGGCCGAAATGACCTTGGAAAAACGGTCGAGGCCGCGGATCTCGGAGCAGGAGACCGAACGGCCGGCCTCGGCCGAGGCCCGAATGACGTCGAAAACAAGGCTCGTCTTACCGCTCCCGGAAACCCCGGTCACGGCCGTCAGGACCCCCGAGGGAATGGCGGCGTCGATGCCACGGAGGTTGTTGGCCTTGGCCCCGATGATCTCGAGCAAAGGTCCCGGTGACGCCGGAAGAGGTCCGGGCCGTTTGGCGCGGCCGGCGAGATAGGGCCCGGTCACAGAGCCCGGCGACTTCTTGACCAGGGCGGGCGGGCCTTCGGCGACGATCCGGCCGCCTTCACGCCCCGCGCCCGGCCCAAGGTCGATGATATGATCCGCGGACCGGACGATGTCGAGATCGTGTTCGACGGCAACGACGGTGTTGCCCTCCGCCGTGAGGCCGTGGATGAGGTCGACGAGCCGGCTTGTGTCGCGGGGATGGAGGCCGAGCGTCGGCTCGTCCAGAACGAACGTGACGCCGGCGAGCTTGACGCCGAGGAGTCCGGCCAGCCGGAGCCGCTGAGCTTCCCCTCCCGACAGAGTCGCCGATGCGCGGTCGAGACGGAGATAACCGAGGCCGACGTCGCGGATGAGACCGAGCCGCCGCGAGATCTCCCCGCTGACAGCCGCCGTCACCGCCGCCGCTCGGGCGTCCATCGCCGGCGCGTCCGCGTTCGCGAAGAAGCCGAGACTCTGGGTCACGGTCAGCGCGGACAGCCCGGCGATGTTGAGTCCCCGGTAGGTCACGGCAAGGGACTCGGGCTTGAGCCGTCTTCCGCCGCAATCGGGGCACGGATCGTCCCTCATCAGCACCCGCATGGCCTCGCCCCGGTGGTCGGCGTGCTTGCGCACGTATTCCTCGGCGACGAGGATGGCGAATCCTTTCCACGGCCCCCGGAACCTGAAGTCCCCGGCCCGGTTCCCCCGCTTATAGGACCAGACGATGTCGTAGACGCGGCCGTCCGTGCCGTAAAGGGCGATGTTTCGTTCGGCCCCGGTGAGGTCCTGGAAGGGCTTGGAGAAATCCATCCCGGCCGCCTCGCCGGCCGCCTTCAGCGCGGCGACGAACTGGCCGTGGGGGTCGCCATAGAACCGTCCCGTCTTCGTGCCGTCCATGGCCCCGGCGAGGAGCGATTTTGCCGCGTCCGTGATCAGCCGCTCGGGATCGGTCACGGTCACCGTCCCGAGCCCTCCGCAGCCGGGGCAGGCGCCCTGCTCGTGATTGAAGGAGAACATCGAGGCCGTGAGCGGCCGGCCGCCGAGCTCCGGCGGATACGTCCCGGCCCGGGAATAGAGAAGCCGGTAGTAATCGTGGATCTCGGTCATCGTCCCGACGGTCGAGCGCGGGCTCGGGGTCGAGGAGGACCGGGCGACGGCGATCGGCGGCGTCAGGCCCCGGGCGGCGGCAAAGTCGGCCCGGCCGCCCTTGTCGATGAGCGCCCGGACATAGGCGGAGAAGCTTTCGACGTACCTTTGGCGCGACGCGGCGAAGAGCGTGTCGAAAGCGAGCGAGGATTTTCCGCCGCCCGACGGCCCGCAGAGGACCGTGAACTTGCGGAACGGGATGTGAACGTCGATCCCGCGGAGGTTGTGCGTCGAGACGCCTTCGAGGACGATCGGACTGTCCGCATCGCGGCCGCCCCGGTCCCGAGCCTTGGGCTCCAACGGCGCGGCGCCTTCTTCCCGCAGGGCCTGTCCGGTCAGGGACGCGGCGCAGGCCGCGATCTCGTCCGGCGTGCCGCAGACGACGACGCGGCCGCCTTCGTCCCCGCTCCCCGGACCGAGGTCCACGACGTGATCGGCGGCCCGAATGACGTCCGGATGATGCTCGATGGCGATGATGGTCCGGCCGAGGGCGACGAGTCCTTGGAGCGCAGCGAGAAGGTTATCGATGTCGGCCCGGTGGAGGCCGGTCGTCGGCTCCTCCAGGATGTAGAGGGCGGCCCCCGCAGCGGCCTTCCTCATCTCCGAGGCGAGCTTGACGCGCTGGGCTTCGCCGCCGGACAGGGTCGTCGAGCTCTGTCCGAGCTTGAGATACCCGAGGCCGAGGCGGTTCAGAACCTCGAGGTCTGCCGCGAGCCGCGGGGAGCCGGCATAGAAGGTCGAAGCTTCTTCGACGCTCATCTCCAGGACGTCGTGGATCGACTTTCCCCGGTCCCGCACGGCCAGCGTCTCGTCGTTGAAGCGGCGGCCCTCGCAGTCCGGGCAGACGACATCGACGTCGCCCAGGAAATGCATGCCGATCTGCAGGAGCCCGGCGCCCTGGCATTTTTCACACCGGCCGCCGGCGACGTTGAACGAGAACCGGCCCTTGCCGAAGCCTTTGGTCCGCGACTCGGGGAGCGCCGCGAAGAGGTCGCGGATGCGGTCGGAGATCCTGGTGTAGGTCGCCGGGTTGGACCGCGGCGTCCGGCCGATGGGGGATTGGTCGACCTCGATGATCCGGCCGACGGCCCCTTCGATCGAGAGTCCGTCGGCATCCGGTCCGGGACCGAAGCGTCCGGTCCGGAGCCGCTCGGCCAGGACGTGACGAACCAGGGTGGATTTGCCCGCTCCCGATACCCCCGTCACGACGTTCAAGGCCCCGAGCCGGAATTCGACGTCGATGCCCTTGAGGTTGTGCTTGCGGGCCCCCCGGACGAGGAGGCGTCCCGTTCCGGAGCGACCCTGCGAACGGACCGCCGGGACCCTATCGCCCGTCAGAAAATCGCGGGTCGGGCTCTCTCCCCGGGCCAGCCCGACGATGCCGGCCGGAGGCCCTTGATAGAGAACGCGTCCGCCCGCCTCTCCCGGGCCCGGACCGAGATCGATGATCCGGTCGGCCGCCCGCATCACGTCCTCGTCGTGCTCGACGACGAGGACGGTGTTGCCGTTGTCGCGAAGCTCGCCGACGAGATCGAGGAGCCGTGCGGTGTCGGCCGGATGAAGGCCGGCCGTCGGCTCGTCGAGAACATAGAGAAGGCCCCGCAGCCCGCTTCGGGCTTGGGCCGCCAGCCGGATGCGTTGGACCTCACCGCCCGAGAGCGTGTCCGCGGTGCGGTCGAGGCGCAGGTAGCCAAGCCCGAGGCGCTCGAGCAGGTCCGTCTTTTCGAGCAGGGAATCGCGGATGGCTTCGCCGGCGGCCCGGTACGCGGCGTCGAAGGCCATGCGCCGGAAGTCCCAGGCCAGGCCATGGACGCTCATTTCGGAGAGAACGGAGATAGAGCGGCCGGACACAGTCACTCGCAGGGACTCGGGCCTGAGACGGCGGCCGCCACAGGCGCGGCAGGGAAGCGTTCGGGAGAAACGCAGGATGTTGTCGTTCCTCTTCGTTTTGAGGGTCGTCTCCATGACCGGCAGGATGCCCTTGTAGAATCCTTCCTCACGGGGCTTGGCCACGATGCCTTTCCAGCGGAGCCGCGATTCGAGCGGATGCTTGCCGTAGCGGACGAGGATGCGATCGCTCCCGTTGAGCACGATGTCCCGCTGGGCCCCGGTCAGGTCGCGCCACGGGATGTCGACGGAAAACCCGTGGGCCCGGCAAACCTCGTCCAGGACCTCCATGGTCACCTGAGAATAGATGATGTACCCGTTCGGCGTGGTCAGGGTCAGGGCGCCCTGGCGCAGGGTCTTGGCCGGGTCCGAGATGAGAAGATCGGGATCGATGCGGTCCTCCACCCCGAGACCTCGGCAAACGGGACAGGCCCCTTCGGCGGAATTGAACGAGAACATCCGCCGCGACAAGCGCAGGCCGTCCGGCGATCGTCCCAGCCGGGCGAAGAGCAACCGGAGATCGTCGTGGATCTCGGTCAGCGTTCCGACCGTGGACCGGGGCCCCGGCGACGAGATCCTCTGGCTGACGGCTACGGCGGGGGAGAGGCCGGTGATGTGGCCGACATCCGGCCGCCGCAGCTTGCCCATGAACTGCCGGGCGTAGGACGAAAACGTCTCGAGGTAGCGCCGCTCCGCCTCCCGGAAGATGACGTCGAAGACGAGCGAGGATTTTCCCGAACCCGAGACCCCGGTGACGACGGTCATCCGGCCGTGAGGGATGTCGACGTCGACGTCCCGGAGGTTGTTCTCGGCCGCGTGGCGGATGGTCAGGACGTCCATGGGGGACCTATTATCCCTGCCGTCGAAGGATCGGTCAAACCCGAGGGCTCAGCGCGGCCCGGGCGGACGCTCGCCGAGATATGCGCGGGCCCCCGAGAAATGCACCCGGAACCAGCTGCTCTCCAGGGATTCCCGGCGGACGTTCTTGCCGCTGCCCGGGGCATGGATGAAGACGCCGTCGCCGATGTAGATCCCGACGTGGCTGAGCGGCCCTCCCGGAGTCCCCGCGAAAAAGACGAGGTCGCCCTTCATCAACCTATCCTCGGGGACGGCCGTTCCCGACAGGTACTGATCCCGGACGGACCGGGGCATGGCCAGGCCGTTGAGCTGATAGACGGCCTGGACCAGTCCGCTGCAATCGAAGCCCGAACGACTCGAGGTTCCGCCCCAGGCATAGTCGACCCCGATGAAGTTCTTGGCCGTATCCACGAGTTTCTCCCGGAGAACCGATGCCGGCGGGGGGGTTGCGTCGACGGTGGGACGGGAAGCACCGGGCCGGGTCACAGCATAGTCTGCGGGGCCGACGATGAAATATTCAAGGATGCGCCCCTTTTCCTTGAGTTTCCTGGCCTCCACGACCGCGGCGTCCCAGGAGGGGAAGTTCCCGAAGCGGACCTTAAAGAGGCCGGACCCGGCCGGAAAATAAAAGGCATCCAGGCCCGCCGCGGTCAGGGCTTCGGCCAAGGCCCGGGCATTATCCAGGACGGCAAAGGCGCCCACCTGGATCGTGTAACCCATGCGGGCCAGGGTTTCGCCGGCCGGGGCCTTGGCCGGCAGGGCGGAAGTTTCGACGGCGGCCCTCGCGGGGAGTGAGGCGGGAGAGGGAGGCGGGACGGTCCGGGCGTCCGTCCGGCAGCCGTAATACCAGGACAGAGCGACGGCCATGACCACGACGCCGCCGCTCTTCCGGAGCCTCTTCATGCTCCGTCCCTCCTCCGAACGCGACCGCTATTTGGACTTCGTGATCTTGGGGATGATCTCGTCGATCCAGGCCATGGCGGCATCTTTCGATCCAAAGAAATTGTTGACGCCGATGCCCACGAGACCGTCCTGCCATTTGCCGGTCCAGCCGATTCGCCAAGTCATAAGGTCGGGCCCGCTCCCTCCGCCGATCCAGGGGATGATGACCTTGCGGCACTTGAGGACGCCGTCGCGGTAGCGCACAACGCCGCACGGCTCCTCCCTTGTCGCCGAGCCCGGGATCTGTCTCGCTGGGTCTTCGGGCTGTTTCGCGGCCATGTCGAGGATCATGTCGGCCATGGGGCTGGCCATCCATGTGATCTCGAGGCTGATGCCTTGGTCCATGTGAGGCTTGGGGAAATTCTCGTTGGGCTTGGTCGCGCTGATGAAGATGGACCCGCCGAGGTTGCGTTCCCCCGTAACCGTGAATCCCGCCGGGAGGAGAGCCGCTGCCGGAGGAAGCTGGGCTAAGGCGGTGGTCGACAAGACCAAGAGCGACGCGATAGCCAGGGGCACCGTCCATATTCTTCGATCTTTCATGAGGTCCTCCTTTGAAACTGGCGCCGTACCAGGGAAGGGCCGGATTTCGGCCTGTTCCCTTTGAAAGGCGGTCATTATGAGCCCTGCGAGGCGGGAGGTCAAGAACCAGGGCCCTCAACCTTCTTGGGCGCTGTTGTGTAGATATGGTAATATGCCCGGCAAAGGTGTGGCTGAAATGCTCGAGATCAAAAACCTGACCAAGTCCTACGGCGATGTCGTGGCCCTCGACCGCTTTTCCCTGGACCTCAAGAAGGGCGAGGTCCTGGGCCTTCTCGGCCCGAACGGGGCGGGAAAGACGACGCTCATCTCGATCCTGGCCGGAACGCTCCGCGACTTCACCGGGACCGTGACCTTCGAGGGCCGCAACCTCTTTTCCGACCGGACCCTGAAGAACCGTATCGGGATCGTGCCGCAGGACATGGCCTTCTACGACGACCTCAATGCCATGGACAACCTGCTTTTCTGGGGCGGCCTCTACGATGTCCCGAGGGCCGACCTGAAGCGCCGGGCCGTGGAGATCCTCGATCTCGTGGAGCTCGCCGGCCGGGCCAAGGAGCCGGTCAAGAATTTCTCCGGGGGCATGAAGCGCCGTCTTAACACGGCCATCGGGCTTCTCCACAAGCCCGACCTGCTGCTCCTCGACGAGCCCACGGTCGGCATCGACGTCCAGGCCAAGGTCAGCATCCTCGATATCATCCGCAACGTCGGCGCGGCCGGCACAGCGGTCATCTTCACGACCCATCAGCTGGCCGAGGTGGAGACGACCTGCTCCCGGATCGCCATCATGGACCACGGACGCATCCTGGCCCAGGGGACGTTCGACGAGCTCATTCGCATCGTCGGCGAGCGGGACATTGTCGAGATCGCCGGCGACTTCGCCGCGGGGGCGTTCTCCGAGGCCCTGCGGGACATGGCCGGGGCCGATGTCGAGCTGCTCTCCGTGGCCGACAACCTGGCCTCCCTCGCGGTCTCCGACAGCGGGCGGATCCCGCGGGTCATGGACCGCCTTTTCCAGAACAAGCTCGCCGTGACCGACCTGAAGATCCAGACGCCCGGCCTCGAGACCGTGTTCCTGAAGCTCACCGGCCGCAGCCTGAGGGATTGAGCCGTGCGCCGTCTCCTCCTCATCCTCGGGAACGATGTGCGCCGCCACCTCAAGGCGCCGTGGGCGATCGTGATCTTCATCGCCATCCCGCTCCTCATGACCGGGCTCATCGGCGTCATCTTCGCCCCGCGGAGCCACTCGGGCCAGCTCCCGCCCATCGCGGTCCTTCTCGTCGACCAGGACAAGGGCCTGGCCTCGAAGCTCATCCTCGGTTCGTTCGACGTCGACCAGATGAAAAAGATGTTCCAGGTGACCGTGACCGACGAAGTCGACGGCGCCCGGCGCATGAAACGCGGCCGGGCCTCGGCCATGGTCGTCATTCCCAAGGGCTTCACCCTCGACCTGCTGGAGGCCAGGCCCACGACCCTTCGCGTCGTCAAGAACCCGTCCGAGCAATTCCTGCCCGACGTGGTCGAGGAATTCATGGCCACCATGGGGGTCATGCTGTCCGGCGCGATCCAGGCCTTTTCCGAAGAGGTCAAGGGCCTCCGGCTCATGCTCGATGGCCCGGTCGAGCGCATCCCCTGGGAAACGCTCGGGCCGGAGTTCGGCAAGGCGCAGAAGAAGATCGCCGCCGCGGCCAAGTATCTCAATCCCCTCCTGATCGGTCTGAAAGAGGAGGAGACGAAGGCCGCCGGGGCCAAGGCCCAATCCTCCATGACGGACATCTTCTCGATCATCCTTCCGGGCATGGCCGTCATGTTCCTGCTGTTCATCGTCCAGACCCTGATGCGCGACCTTCTCTCCGACCGCGAGGACGGCAAGCTCCGGCGCATGCTCACGACGCCCGTGAGGCCGCTCGAGGTCATCGGCGCGCGGATCTTGGGCGGCTGGGTCATGGGCGTGGCCATCCTTCTCATCATGGTCGCCTTCGGCACCCTGGTCTTTCATGTGAACTGGGGCCCCTTCGGTTTCTTCCTGCTGCTCGTGGTCGTGGCGGCCTTCTGGACAGCCGCCTTCTTCGCTCTCTTTCACGCCCTCGTCCGCAACCGCAACCAGGCCGGCGCCCTCGGCGCGCCGATCATCCTGGCCTTCAGCCTGTTCGGCGGGTCGATGATGAACCCGGAGGTCATGCCGAAAGCTTTCCGGGCGGTCGGGATCGTGACCCCGAACCGCTGGTTCATCGACGGCGCGGCGCTCGTCCGCGAGGGGCGCTTCCCGCTGGCCAGCCTGATCGTCCTCCTCGTGAGCGGCCTTGTTCTCCTCGCCCTGGCCGTCCCGACGCTCCGCCGCCGCGCTTTGGTGTGACCCATGAGACGCATCCAGCGCATCCTCCACGTGGCCGGCAACGATCTGCGGCTCATGGTCGGCGACAAGGTCTTCTTCTTCTGGACGCTGGCCTTCCCGATCCTGTTCATCTTCCTCTTCGGGCTCCTCTACAAGGCCGGCGACAACGCCCCGGCCGTCGCCGAGATGACGGTGGTCAACCTCGACCAAGGGCGCTGGGGGAGCTATTTCATCAAGAAGATCGAAGCCCCGGGCATCGCCGTCACGGTGACCGACAAGGAACCGGCCGAATACGTCCGCATGATCATCCTCCCGGCGGATTTTTCGGCCCAGATCGAAGCCCGGCGCGGCCAGGCCCTGGCCTTCAAGAAGCGCTCGGGAGCTTCGACGAGCGCCGCCGCCCGCGTCGAGACCCGGCTCTACCAGGCCATCGCCCGGACGATCAGCGAGCTCGTCCTCTACGGTCCGGGCGATCTCACGAAGTTCCTGGACGGTCATCCCGCGTTCCGGGAGCTCGTCGTCGTCAAGGGCGAGTTCCCGCCGAAGACCGTCACCGTCGTTCCGAGCGGATTCGACCATGTCATCCCCGGGACGACCATCCAGTTCATCATGATGATGGTCCTGATCTACGGCGGCATCGGCGTCATGGAGGACCGGAAGAAGGGCATCCTGGGGCGGCTGCTCTTTTCCCCGCTCTCGACGGGCGAGCTCTTCCAGGCCAAGCTCCTCGGCCGCTGGGGGTTGGGCCTCCTGCAGGCGCTGATGCTGTTCACCGTCGGCAAGATCTTCTTCCGGCTCAACCTGGGGAGCGTGCCCCTGGCCCTGCTCGTCATCGCTGTCTTTTCCCTGGCCATGGCCGCTCTCAGCGTCTTCATCGGGTCGCTGTGCACCAAGGAGGACGTGATCGTCGGGCTTTCGGTCCTCCTGGCCAACATCTTCGCGGCGCTCGGCGGCTGTTGGTGGCCGAACGAGATCGTGCCGCAGGCCGTCCGCGTCGTGGCCAGGATCTCGCCGGCCTACTGGGCCATGGACGCCCTGCACAAGCTGACGTTCTTCCAAGGGAAATTCGCCGACATCGCGCTGCCGGTGGGGGTGCTCGCCGCCCTGGCCGCCGTGCTGACGGCCGTCGCCGGCAGATCCTTCCGGATCAGGGATTAGGAAGGATCGTCGTCGGCGGTTTCCGGGGTGGGCCGGCCAGCGGCAGGAGGATCCGGAAGGTCGTCCCCTCGCCAACCTGGCTCTCGACCTCGATCGCCCCGCCGTGCATCTTGGCGATGGACGCGGCGATGGACAGGCCGAGCCCCGTCCCGCCTTCGCCGTCCGTTCGGACCCTGTCCACCCGATAGAACCTGTCGAAGATGAACGGCAGTTGCTCCTCCGCGATGCCGATGCCGGTGTCGCCGATCGTCACGACGGCCAGAGCGTCCTTGCGGACGACCGAGCCGCTGATCGTCCCGCCGGCGGGCGAATAGCGAACAGCGTTATCGAGGATGTTCAGGAACAGCTGCCTCAGCCGGACCCTGTCGCCGCTCACCGTCAGCCCGTCCATCGGACCGAAGCTCAGATGAAGGCCCTTTTCCTGGGCCAGGGCTTCGACATCCTGCGAGAGCTCTGTGAGGAGGCCGGCGACATCGACCTCCTGGACGTTGAGGAGCTCGTTGCCGGAGTCGGTCCTCGCCAGGACGAGGAGCTTGCCGACGATCTCCGACATGTAGCCGACTTCCTGAGAGACGAGCTCGAGCGCTCCCCGGTACTCCTCCTGGCTTCGGGGCTTCTCCAAGGCGAGCGACGTTTCGGCCTGCATGACGGCCAGCGGCGTTCGCAGCTCGTGGGAGGCGTCCGCGACGAACCGCTGTTGCTTGACGAAGGCCTCCTCGAGGCGGCCGATCATGCCGTTCAGCGTCGAGGCCAGACGGCCGAGCTCATCGTCGGTCTCGACGTCGATGCGGCGGCTCAGGTCGCCCTCGCCGATGCCGCGGGCGATGTCGGCGATGCGCTCGACCGGCTTGAGCGTCCGTCCGGCCATGAACCAGCCGCCGACGCCGGCGAGAAAGAGGAGCAGGACGGCCGAATTGAGGATGACCATGCGGAAGATGGCCAGCATGCTCAGAATCTCGTTCGGCACGCGCCCGACGACGATGGCGATACGGGTGGCCGTATCGACATTGAAAGGGGCCGCGTAAAGGCGCACGTAAGGGCCCTCGACGGTCTCCGCCGAAACGAACGACGCATTCCCGAACAGCGCCTGCTTCACCGTCTCCCCGATCGTCTCGAACTCGACATTGGGCCCGAGCCGCTGCTTCAGCTCGCGGTCGGCGTTGTAGATCAGGACGAGCTCGTCGACCTTCTGGTCGAAGAGGAACGTGCCGCCCTCGAACTTGATGGACTTCTGGATCTCCTCGCTCCGGGCCCGCAACGACGCGTCGAGGTTGCGGTAGAGATTCTTCGAGAGAAGGACATAGGCGACCCCTCCGAAGCCGATGAGCAGGACCGCGATGACGACGAGATACCAGACGGTCAGGCGGAACTTGATGGTCTTTTGGACGGTCATGTCACGCGCAGGCGGTAGCCGGCCCCCCTCACCGTCTGGATCAGGCTGGCCTGTCCGTCCCGGTCGATCTTCTGGCGGATGCGCCGCACGTAGACGTCGATGACGTTCGACAGCCCGTCGAACTCGTAATCCCAGACGCTCTCCCCGAGCATGGTCCTCGTCACCACGGCGTTCGGGCGGCGCATGAAGTATTCGAGAATGGCGTATTCCTTGGCTGTTAGCTCGAGGCGGCTCCCGTCCCGCCAGACCTCCCGGCTCTGAGGGTCGAGCGAGAGGTCCCCGACCTGGAACTTCTGGGTCTTGGGCAGGACCTCGCGCCGGAGAAGCGCGCGGATCCGCGCCAGGAGCTCGGAGAAAGCGAAGGGCTTGACCAGATAGTCGTCGGCGCCGCAGTCGAGGCCGGTGACCCTGTCTTCGACGCTGTCCTTGGCGGTGAGCATGAGGATCGGCGTGCTTACGGCCTTCGCCCGGAGGTCGCGGCAGACGGCCAGGCCGTCCTTCTTCGGCAGCATGATGTCCAGGATGACGATGTCGAACGGCGTCGTCTCCGCCATGTACTCGGCTTCCTCTCCGTCGTAAGCGTTATCGACGGCATATCCTTCCTCGAGGAGTCCTCTCTTGATGATGCCGGCCAGACGCCTCGAATCTTCGACGACCAGGACTCGCATGAGGTTCCCTCCTGAAATTCCTAACAAGGACTGCGAGTATACACCTTCAAGATGAATACATTATGAACTTAAAATGAATATATCAATAGATATTTTAATCTATAATTAATCTTTGGTTAATCGCGTGTTCATCTTGGGCTGATACTTTGGCCTTCGAGAGCATCGATTCCAGCTGACGGGACCAATGCCCTCGGCTGAAAAATACGGACTTGGAGGCTGGGCATGACCGATGTCCTCACGAGACACAACTCCCTGATGGAGAAGATCATCAAGGAGTACGGGGCGATGATCCGGACCGCGGTCGATAAGGGGCTAGGGGGCGTGCCCGGCGTCGACGACATCGTCGCCGAAGTCCATTTCGCCGTCTTCATGACCTTGCGGAAGCTCGGCGAAGGCTGGGTGCCGCCCCGGTCGTTCGTCTCGACGATCGTCAAGAACAAGGTCAACGATTTCCTGTGGCAGCATCATTGGGACAGCAACGATATCGAAGAGGAGAAGAAGCGCCAGGCCGAACAGATCTACCAGAGGGAAGAGGTCATGGCCCAGATCCATACGCTGACCCAATCCGAATTCCGTGTGTTCCGGCTGCTGGGCCTCGGTCTGACCAACCAGGAGATCGCCGAAAGCCTCTTCATCTCACCCTTGACGGTCCGGACCCACGTGAAGCGGATCCACGCCAAGTGCGATATCAAGGGCCGGGCCAAGCTGGCCCTGGC
>JADGNU010000149.1 GCA_017883305.1 Candidatus Aminicenantota bacterium
CCGGTTCATACTGCTCTCCCTGGGCTGAAACTACCACGCAGGGTAGCCTCTGTCAACGCCGGATGAGCATCGACATAAATACGGTGACACACAACTAAATACACTTAATTGCCGATCTCCTCCCTTTTTGGATGGACAGCCCGAATTAAGTGGATTTAGTTGTGTGTCACCGAATTAGAGGGTGCCGATGAACGGAAGCGTGTAAAAAGCGTCGACGGTCTCGCCTTTGGGCCTGGGCGCCCGGCTCTTGAGCAGGGCCAGTTTTTTCCGGACGGTCGCGACCTCGGGGAGATCGGGGTCGGCCTGCTTCCACAGGCTCCACAGGCTCTTGTACTGCTCGAACGCCCTGTCCAAGTCGCCCTTGGACTCATAGAGAGCGGCCAAGCGGAGGCGGCTGAACGGATGGATCAGGGCCCCCTCGCGGTCTTTGGCCGCTGGAGACACCAGCCGTTCATACTCCTTGATGGCCAGGTCCGTTCCGCCCTTCTTCAGATACGCCCTCGCGGCAAAGTCGGCCATGAACGGGAGATTCTTGCCCTCGACCGTCATCGCGTTGCCGAGATCGATCATCATCGGAGGGCCTGCCGCGAAAACCTTTATGGCCGCGTCGTAATCCCCTTCGGCGAAGATGATCTCGCGCTTCAGATGGGTGGAGGCTAGAAGATTGTAATCCTTCTCCTTCTCGCCGATCGACGCGGACAACGCCTCCATCTCCTGGAGCTTCTTCCTGGCGGTGGGGACGTCCCCCGACTTGACGTCGTAGAGCCCGGTGTAAAGGAGCTCGTAGATCCTGTTCAGGCTGTCCGTCCCCTGCTTCGTCTCCACTCGGTAGGCCATGCGCTTGTCGAGATAGGACTTGTACAGGTCGAGGCGGTTCCAGTCATAGGAGATCCACAGGGCGTCCCGCAGGATCATGTCGGCCAACGACTTGTTTCCCGATGTCCTGGCCAGGGTGTCCGCGGTGCCCAGCTCGGCCAACGCGTCATTGAACCGGCCCATGAGGGAATAATAAAGACCCTTCCACCGGTGCCCGTCGGCCCGCATGCCGTCGGTCTGGGCGCGGGTGATCATGTCGTCGACCCAGCGCAGGGCCGCTTCGTAGTCTCCGTCCATCGCATAGAGGTAGGCCAGCTTCCACGTCGAAGGAAAATCGGGCCGGATGGCCAGCGCCTGCTGGTACTTGGCCCGGGCCTTGTCGAATGCGCCGGTCAGGAAGAAGAGGTCGCCCATGGAGTCGATGGGATTGGCCTCTCCCGGATGGGCCGCGGCATAGCGTTCGAAGGTCGCGATGGCCTTGTCCTTCTCGCCGAGATCGCCGTAGGTATAAGCCAGCAGGTTCAGGGCATAGCCGAAGTTCGGATCGATGGCCAGCGCCTTTTCGAATTCGACCACCGCCTCGGCGGGTTTCTTTTCGTTCCTATAGAACCAGCCGAGGTCGGCGTGGGCGCGCTTGTCCTGCGGGTCGAACTTGATGATCTCGTTCAATCCTCGGACGTAGCCCTCGATGTCCTTTTCCATCAGCGCGGACAGGGCCGCGATATATAGCGCGTCTTTGCCCTTGCCCGGGTTGACCTTGCTCAGCTTCTTGAATTGCTCCATGGCCTTGGCCGCGCGCGGCGCATCGGCCAAATTGTTATAGACGCGGGTGAGGTAATAATACGGCAGGGCGAAGGACGGGTCCTTTTCGACCGCCTTCTCGAACGACACCCGGGCGTCGTCGAAGTAGTAACGCTCGAAGTCCTCTTGCCCCTTGAGGAGGAGCTGGTAGGCGTCCATCGAGGCCGTCGTGACCTTGGTGATGGGCACTGCGCCCTTGGCCACGGCCATCGCCGAGAGCCCGACGCCCCGGGCGATCTCCCGGGTGAGCTCGTCGATCTGCGTCCGCAGGATGCTGCCGACGCCCTCGCCGCGCGAACCCGTGCTCTTGAGGAGGTTCTTCGTCTGGACGTCGTAGATCTTGGCGTCGGTGGCGAAGAGGTTCTCCGCCTTGGTGAAGCTGCCCATGACGATGGCGTCGACGCCGGCGCGACGGCAGATATCGAACCAGAGGTCCCGGTCCGCGGCGTTGGCCACGTCCCTGTCCCTCGGACCGGCCAGATCGTTCAGCCGCTCCCACGACACGACGTCGAGGTACTTCGACTGCTCGAGGCTGGTGATGAGGAGGTTGGGGATAGCTTTCTTCAAGTACTCGTAGGAGGCCTCGCCGGTCAGGTTCTCGAAGCCGACGACGGCCACCGTGTGGACGGCCCCTTTGGCCTTGGGGAGGATCTGGCGGATGACGACCCCGGCGGCCATGATGCCGACGAAGGCGACGATGGGGATGAGGGCCTTCCGCCAGGGGAAGCGCTCCACGGCGGCGAGCAGGGTGGTCTTATGCGTCGTCGGCCTGACCCAGGGCGAGGGCAGGGGCGTCGCGTGGATCGTCTCTTCGACCTGTCCGAGGTCGCGGCATACGTCCTCGGTCGTTTGGTACCGCTTCTCCCGATCTTTCTCCAGGCAGCGAAGGATGATGGCGCTCAGCTGGGGCGGCGTCTGGGGATTCAGCCCCTCCGGCGGCGGCGGGACCTCCGACTGCTGCTTGAAGGCGACGGCGAAGGGCGTGTCCGCGGCGAACGGCAGCCGCCCGGTCACCATCTCGAACATGATGACCCCGAACGAATAGATGTCCGAGCGCCTGTCGGCGTCCTTGCCCTCGACCTGCTCGGGCGACATATATTCGGGCGTGCCGATGACGCTCCCCTCGGCCGTGACCCCCGGGACGCCGACGGCTCGGGCGATGCCGAAGTCGAGGATCTTGGCGTTGCCTTCCTTGTCGATCATGATGTTGCTGGGCTTGAGGTCGCGGTGGACGATGCCCGCGTCGTGGGCCTCGCCGAGCCCGCTGCAAACCTGCTTGGCGATGGCCACGGTCGTGGAGATATCGAGGCGGCGCGAGCGGCGGATGAAGCTCTTCAGGTCTTCGCCGGGCACGTACTCCATGGTGATGTAATGGAGCCCCTGGTCCTCGCCAAGGTGATACATCTTGCCGATGTTGCGGTGCGAGACCTTGTGGGCCAGCTTGATCTCGTTGACGAAGCGCTCGAGGGTCCGCTTGTCCTCGGCGATGTCAGGCCGGATGAGCTTGATGGCCACTTCTTCGCGGGCCTTGGTGTCGAGGGCCCTGTAGACGCGCCCCATGCCGCCGCGGCCGAGCTGTTCGATGATCTGATAGCGTCCGCCGAAGATCGTTCCTGTCGGCAGGTCCCAGGCCGGGGTTTCATAGGTTTGGGTGGCGGGACCGGGGAGCGGCCGGGAGCCGGACGAACCTTCGCGGGTGCGCAGGACGGCGGCGCAATTGCTGCAGAAGTTGGCCGTCTCAGAATTTTCTGTGTGGCAGGTGGGGCAGAGGGTGGTCATTGTCCGCCTCTTCTCCGGCTTCGTTTCCCAAGACCGTCCTCCTCGCATCCTCCGCGCTTAAGCCCCGCCCTCATAGTTATACGTTTTAGACGGCTATAATGTTGCCTTGCAAAGAACATGCCAAGGGTTCGGTCCGGGAACCGGCCTGTTCCCCTCTGACGGCCGACCCCGTTCCCCCGGCTGGCCGTAAAGCCCCTTTACAACAAGAAGGGGTCAAACCTAAACTTTTAAACTCTTTAGTCGAATTGGGCGAAGCGGCACCTCGAAAAAGTTTAAAAGTTTAGGTTTGACCCCTTCTGAGGTTAGGGGCGGATGGAGAGCGAGATCTTGATGACGCCGCGGTCCCCGAGCTGGCTGAACCGGCTCCGGGGGTCCCAGACCCTTTCCCAGTTCCGGTTGTAGACCAGGTAGATCTCGTTGCCGGGGGTGATCTGCCAGCGCAACCGCGCGCTCCACCCCAGCGTGTTCGAGATGTCGTCGAACTGGACGTAGTTCATCAGGCCCAGATCGGGCGAAAGGAAGATATCGGCCTTGACTTGGTAGACGTTCTCGCTGAAGCGTCCCTGGGGCATGCGGCCGCGGACGAGGTTCGCGTCGAAGGCCAGGGTGGCATAGCCCTGGTACTTCATCGTCAGACCGAAGCTGATGTCGTCATAATGCCCGGAATAATACTCTCCGAAATTGTAGCCCGCGTCGAGAACGACGGGACGGTGGCTGGCGGAACTCGCATTGAGTCGGAAGCTCGTCCAGCTGTACTTTCCGGCCGGCAGGACGACCCCGTCCGAAACGGTCCAGTCGAAGGGCAGGGCGTCGTGATTGGCGACGACGCTGAAGCCGAACGACTCCCCGCTCTGCGTCCGGAAGCTGAGCGGCGAAGCGCTGACCGTGCTCGTGGCCAGGTTACCCGAAAGGTCCCAGTAATAATCGGCGCTCGTGTTGAAGTAGAACTGGCGGACGAAGCTCCCGAGGAATCCCCCCTTCGGCCGGGGCTGAAAGCCAACCATGACGAAGCCCGTTTGGATCCCCTGCCGCATCATGTAGCCCAGGCCGGGGTTGAGCGCCTCGCCGTAATAGGCGTACGTCGTCTGGATGTTCCAGAGGTCGTTCGGATAGTTGGCCCGGAAGCCGAAGCCATGATGGCGGCCCGCCTCCGTTTCGTTCCAGTTGTAGACGCCCCAGGCGGCCAGCATGATGTTCTTGTCGCCCAGGAACTTTGACGACGAATAGTTGAAGTCCATGCCGGCCAGCGAGTTCCTCTCCCCCGTCTGGCTGCCGTTGGTGAAGATCCAGCCGATCTTGCTCTGGGCGAAAATGTTCTGGGTCACCCGCGCGGCCATGAGGTTGCGGCCGGGGAGCTCGATGGATCCGCCCGTCGCGGGGTTGGACACGGAGGCGGCACGCGTCTGGACATCGAGCACCGTCAGATTCGTGTTGCCGATCTTGCCGTAGAGCTTCGTCCCGAATAGCACCGGGATCTGGGACCCCTGGTAGAGCCCGACGGTGCGGCTGAAGAACGGCGTGAAGCTGATGCTCGAGCTGAAGCTGAAGTTCTCGGACCCCTCGAGAAAGAACATTCTCTTTTCAGGGAAGAACAGCGGGAAGCGCGTCAGGTTGATCCGCCGCTCGTCGGCCTCGGTTTCGGCGAAATCCATGTTGTAGCTGACGACGCCCACCAGGTTCGGGGTGAAGCTCTTATAGAGGTCGAAGCCGCCGTCACCGTCGCCCTTGTATCTGTTCGAAACGTGGTTGTCTCTGGCGGCGCTGGCCAGTCCGTACGGACGGAAGGTGATGCCCAGACCCTGCTTGACGCCTGTGATGCCCTGGAGCGGGGCCGCTTCGTTCGGGTTGTTGAAGTTGCTGTCGAGGGTCGTGCCGGAGAGCCGGATCGTCTCCATCTTGCGAGCGATCGTCCGCTCGATGTTGATCCCCCAGACGCTGAGTCCGGGGCGGAAGGAGATGGTCTTGAAGGGGATTCGGAATTCGGCCGACCAGCCGTCCTCGAGACGGCAACTCTTGGCCTCCCAGATGCCGTCCCAGTTGAGGCTCGATTCCCCGGCGTAGACGAGGCCCTCGCCGCGGGCGCCGCGAGGATTGATGAAGAAGACGTAGGCGTTGCGCTTGTCCTGGAACGGGTCCAGAAGGACGCGGACGACATCGTCGCTCGACGTCGGGCTTTGGTGCCCGTAGCCGTACATGGATCCGCCGCTGCTGCCCCCGCTGTCATGGGACATCGTGTTGGCCGAGATGCGCGAGGGCTCGCTGTCGTGGCAGTAGATGCCAATATAGAGATTGGACCCGTCGTAGACGACTCGGGCCTCCGTCTTCTCGCTCGGGTCATCCCCGGGCCGCGGCTCGACCATGCGGAATCCATCGATGACGGGCGCCGCCTGCCAGGCGGGGTCGTTCAGGCGCCCGTCGATTCGGGGCCCTGTCTCGACGCGGACGGCCTTGAGGTCCTGGCCGCCGAACGCGAAGGGCGCGGCGCCGATCGCGATCAAGCCCAAGACGCGTACGATGATGCTTTGGGAACGGCGGGATAAGGTCTTCATGATCATTCTGTTAGACGCGTTTCCTGGCGGTATCTTCCCGCCTGTCGGTCCGGCCCGGCGCGCCCTCACCTCGCGTGACGGCGAAGGGACCGTCTCCCTGGGGGCTACTGGGGCAGCCAGGCCGTGATCTGTCGAGCGGCCTGTCCGGCCGTCGGCGGGTCGAAATTCGTCAGGACGATGACAATAAAGCCGCTTCGCGGGTCCCACTCGACGACCGAGTTGATCCCGGGCGCCCCGCCGGCGATGCCCATCCCGTTGGCGGCGTCGGGCAGGAAGATCTTCTTGTCGTTCACGGCCAGCACGAATTTCAACATGTCCCCGGCTGTCGAGTAGCCGCCGCCGGCCGAGCTGCCGCGTCCCGGGAGCGTCGCGAAATTGATGACGCGCGCGGCGCCGGCCGCCTCGCCCTCACGGGTATAGCCGCGGGCCAGGTTGGCGGTGGCCGCGTCCCGGGGAAAGGCGTCGGTGTCGGTCATGCCGCAGGGCTTGAAGATATTCTCCCGGACGTAGGTGTAATAGTCGACGCCGGTCAGCTTCTCGATGATGAGTCCCAGGACGATGTAGCCGCCGTTCGAATACTTGTTCGACGTCCCGGGCTCGAACTCGAGCGGCTTGTCGGCGAAGAGCGGCAGGTAGTCCTGGAGCGTCCGGATCTCCTCCTTCGGCGTCGCGTCGTAGCGGTCGCCGAAGAAGTCGCCGATGCCCGAGGTCATGTTGAGGAGGTGGCGCACGCTCACCTTCTCCGCGGCTTGGGCGTTCGGGTAGGCGGGGAGGAACTTCTTGATCGGATCGTCGAGGGAGAGCTTGCCCCCCTGGGCGAGCTGATGGATGGCGACCCGGGTGAAGATCTTGTTGATCGAGCCCAGGTTGAACTTGGTGTCCTTCCGGTTAGGGATCTTCGCGTCGAGGTCCGCGAAGCCATAGGCCTCCTCGAAGACGATCCTCGGCCCCTTGGCCACAAGGACGACGCCGGAGAACTCGTCGGCTTTGGTCTGGCCCTCGAGGAGGCCCTTCACGGCGGCCGTGAATTCCTTCTCGTCGGCCTTCGGTTCCGGGACGAGGATGTTCGCCGGATCCTCGACGAGATCGATCGAGAGGGTCAGCAGCTTGTAAGGGGGCGTCTTCTCGGCCATCGCCTTGATCAAGAGGAATTCGCCGTTCGCGGCCTTGGTCAAAACCGATGCTTGGAGCGGCTTATCGGACACGACCCGTTGGAGCTCGAGGGATTTGAGCTGGATCTTGGCCCTGCGGAAACGGGTCAGGCGCTGCTCGACAGGGACCTCCTTGAGGGCCTGGGAGGCGACATGCGCCTGCAAGAACGCT
>JADGNU010000150.1 GCA_017883305.1 Candidatus Aminicenantota bacterium
CGTATTCTTGAGGTCTTTCACAGAGACAGGTTACCCTACAATAATAAGTCTGTCAATAGAATGTAGGGTAAGGCCGGGATGGGCCGGTGACCTGATCAAATCTCCCCGGAACCCCGTGGGTGTCACCGGAATCGGACCGGAATGGCGTCGGGACTAAGGAATCTCTTTTCCACCTGGTCGAACTTGCACTGGGTCGGGGCCTTATCCGGCCTCCAGCGCATGAACTTGGTCGCATGGCGGAAACGCCCTCCGGTGAACTGATCGTAGGCGACTTCGACCACCAGGACCGGCTTCAGCGGCTCCCATTCGCCTGTCCGCTCCGAGGACCATCGACTGGGGCCCCCGGGAGCGCGGCCCGTGAACCCCGGAGGCCGGCGCAGCCGCTCGAGCCGGGTCGTGAGGGCCTTGCGGTCCTCGTCCTTGATGGAGGACGTATACCCCACGTGATGGAGCAGGCCGTCCTCGCCATAAAGGCCCAGCAGGAGGGAGCCGACCACCTTCTTTCCCTCGAGGTAGCGGAAGCCGCCCACCACGCAATCCGCGCTGCGGATGACCTTGTACTTCACCATTCCGGTCCGGTCCCCCGAACGATAGCCGAGGTCAAGCCGCTTGGCGACGATCCCATCGAGCGAGGCGCCCGCGCGCCGAAGCCATTCCAGGGCCTTCTTCACGTTAGTCGTGGCCGGCGACAGGCGTAGACGCTCGATGTCCTTGGCGAAGTCGGCGTGAAAGCGCTCGAGGGCCTTCAGGCGCTCCCTCAGCGGCTCGGCCGCGATCGATCGGCCCGCCTCATCCACCAGCAGGTCGAAGGCGATCATGACGGCGGGGTGCGCCGCCGCGAGCTTGCGGACGCGGCTGGCCGCCGGGTGGAGCCGCAGCTGGAGCTCCTCGAAAGAGTTCCCTCCGTCCGTCGGGATCACGAGCTCGGCGTCGATGACGAAGCGGCGGGCCGACAGGGACTTGAGCATGGCCACAACGTCGGGGAAATAGCGGGCCAGAGGCTTGCCCGACTTCGACTGCAGCTCGACAGTCTCGCCGCTGCGAAAGGCGAGGCACCGGAAGCCGTCCCACTTGGGCTCGTACTGCCATTCCCGTCCCCGCGGCAGCTCCCGGACGAGCTCCGCATCCATCACCGGATACGGCGGCCGGATGGGAAGCGCGAGGGCTTTCATCCCCGGCTCTTTTCCTCGGTCAGGACCGAGCGCAGGTCGAAACGCTTCCGCGGCGACAGGAGCGGCTTCCAGAGATCGCCGCGGCGAGCCACCCGCTCGGGCATATTGTCGATCCGGAAGTCCTCCATGCGGATCCCTTTGGCCACCTCGTCCCAGGTCACCGGCGCGGAGACGGTCGCCCGGGGCTTCGGGCGCACCGAATATACCGAAGCCAGGGTCCGGCCCCAGGCGTTCTGGTTGTAATCCACCAGGACGCGGCCGGGCGGCCTCTTCTCGATGCGGTACTCGGCGGTGATCGTCTCCGGATGGAGCTGCTCAAGGCTCTTGGCCATGCGCTTGGCGACCGCCCAGACCTGCTTCTGAAGGGGCCCGCGCACGATGGGGACATATACGTGCATGCCCTTCGACCCCGTCGTCTTGACCACGTTCGGCATATCGAGGGCATCCAGGGCGCGGTGGAGGATCTTCGCCGTCTCGAGGACCTTGCCGAATCCGGCCGGGGGCACCGGGTCGAGGTCGAAATGAAGATAATCGGGGCGGTTGACATCGTCGCAGCGGGCGTACCACGGATTTAGATCGATGCATCCCAGATTGATCACCCACAAAAGGGTGGCGAGATCGCGGACGATTGGAAAATCGATGATGTTCCCAGAGGAGTGCTTGATGCGGCAGATCTCGATCCAATCCGGCCGGGGCACGGGAGCCCGCTTCTGGAAGAAGTACTCCCCGGCGGCGCCGTTGGGATAGCGTTTCATCACCATCGCCCGATCGATCAGGTGAGGCAAGAGGACCGGCGAGATCTGCAGGTAATAGCGGAGAAGATCGCCCTTCGTGATGCCGAGCTCCGGCCAGAACGGCTTGCGGAGATTCGTCAGCTTCACCCGGCGCCCGGCGATCTCCAGCACGACCTCGTTCCGGTCCTCGGGGATCGAACCCGGCTGGGCGGCCGGTTTTCGGGCCCGTGGTCTGATCTTGGTATCCCGGGCTGATCGACCCGGTCGCGCGCCTTGTGACCTCATGACTCCGCCTCCTTCTCTTCCCGGACCTGCGGCCGGGGATAGCGGCGCGGCGGCAGCTTCGGTGGCTTCTTCCCATGCAGAACGGCCCCCTGCACCGGGATATACTCCAGCTCTTCCCGGTCCACGGCCCGGCGGAGCAGCAACCCGCCGCGGCTCATATCTCCCCGTGCGACGAAATCGCGAGGGAACCTCAGGCGCGGTCCGAACGCCTTGAGCAAAACGTTCAGGTACTTGCCGGTGGCGATGCTGCCCAGGAGGACAATCTCTGTTTCCGGCCCGACGCGCCGTGCCAGCCGGCGCGCGTCGCGGGAGAGCGGGCGGACGTACGCTTCGATGTCCTCCCCGATCCCCGTGGCGGCAAAGACCCGAAGATCGTCGCCCGTGATCCGGGTTTCCGGCGGCAGAAGACCGCGGCAGGGGGTGATGACCAATACGCCGGGGCAGGCCGCCGGAGGATCGGCGAACGCCGTGGCATAAGTCATCTTTCCCCGGAAATAGAGACCGCTCAGGAAGGCGAACAATTCCCCCAGAGGCACCCCGTCCTCACGGAGCCGGCGGGCGAGATCGAAACGGGCCCTCGGACGAAGGACCATCTGGGCCCTGCGCCCTCCGCAATGGGCCGGGGAAAGCAGGAAGATTCTGCTCATATTTCGGAAGACACCCCTTGGATGCCATTTTACCACGCCGCCCCGAATCATCTGCGCCCTAGGAGCTTTCTATGAACGCCCACCACTGCGACGGCTCGACGGAAATTCTTAATCGCGATTCGTCTTCACCCCGCCCGTTGTCGCAATATTTTCGCCAGGATTATTTATTCTTCGGCCGCCGGTAGGCGACGTCTTTGTAATTCTGGAAGATGTAGCTCTTGGCCCGCTCGTAATTCGTCCCGGCGATGAGCTCTTCCCCGCGGGCATAGCAGCGAAGCGCGTCCTCCCGCTTTCCGAGGAGGTCGTAGCAGCGCCCGAGGTTGAGATAGGAATCGAAGCGGAGGAAGGGATCCTGGATCTTGCCTTCGTCGACCTTGCCGGTCAATAAGTGATATTCGTCCGTGGCCAGACCATAATCTTCTCTCAAAAAATCCAGCCATGCCGATTCGAAGGTCCTTCCGTCCGATTCGGGCCTGGCCGCCTTCCAGCGCGCGAGGATTCCGGACGCTTTGAGGACGTTCGCCGCGGGTATGGTTTCGGGAAACACATCCATGTCTGGACCGTGAACGAGCGGGACGAGTTTTTCCCGATAATTAGCGTCGATGTCTGCCGGATAGCCCATTTCGTAGTAAAGGGAATCGTCGGCCTCCTCCAGGAACTTCATGACCGCCGGCTCGAGCGGCTTCTTGTCGAGGGGCAGGAGCTTTTCGAAATCGACGAGCTCGACGCTTCCGTCCTTCGAGAATTCCGCGTCGAAAAAGTGCTTGTGCTCGCTGCCCGTCAGGATCATCACTTTTTGGCCGGGGTGCGCTTCGATCGCTTTCCGGATCAGCGCCATCATCCGGGTATTTCTCGTCTGATAGAAGAGGTTGAATGGGCCGTCCCCGTACACTTGCATGGAGATGCGATAGATCTCCGCATAATATCGGTTGTAGTCCCGGCCGTTCCAGTACTGATATCCGAGACTCTTGGACCAAGAATCCTCCTTATCGGAGGGGCCGTACTTCTTTTCAAAATCGAGGACAATCGGACTCCGGGCACACAAGGCTTTCTCTTCTTTGTCCTTTTCCACGTATTCCGGCAGCTTGGCCAGCTTGGCCCTTATCTCGCGGGCGTTTTGCGCGTCCTCCCACCAGTCGATCGGCGCGACGGCCTTGCCATGCGAAAGCCCCCAGATGGTAGCCAGCATCATTTCTTTGAGGTACGGCACTTTCCGGAAATCCTGAGGACGGATCTCGACGCAGATCAGATCGGGATCGAATGTCGACAGGATCGAGACGACGTCCTCGTAGGTATAGTTCGGGTTCGATCCATGCCGCTGGTGGATCGTCCCTAGGACGAGCGCCTGGGGTCGCGGTTTTTCCGCTAGGGCCGTCGTCGCGGCCGAAGAAGACAGAACCAACGAGATGAGAAGAAAGGCGAGCCAAGTCCGCTTTCGCATGAGAATCTCCTTCCTTTAGGAATACGTGGCTCGCCAAAAAGAGTTGTCGTCCTTCACGAAATTCCGCGCCCTTGCCTTTGGGGCGATGTTTTTATTCGGCGGGACCGGCGGCGTTTCACCCGCCCTCAAGCTTGTCAAGAATTTGACAGTTGACCCTTCCAAGGGCTGGGCCGACATGATCCGGAAGATCTGCGAGGGGGATCCGCTCCTCTGCCCCCGCAGCGGCAGCCCTGCAATACTCATGGCTTCCATGAGTGCGGGCGGATGATGAGCAGACCAGGACCGACCTCGGCAGGATACAGCTTGGTCATTGGCAATCTTCTTTCAGATTTTTTTATTGCCTATTTCCCCTGGACGTGCTAAAAGTTTGGTTTCGTAAGGAGGTCCAAGATGACCATAAAGAAAATGCAGTGTCTGGTTCTGTTCCTCGCGTTTGCTGCTTCATTGGCCTTTTCGGCTGAGGCGCCCACGGTCGCGTTCAAAGCAGGGGATTTTTATCTCTCTCCCCAGTTGGTCGGTGTTAGCGCAGGGAGCGCTGGAAAATTCGCGCTGGGTCCGAATGTCGAATACTTCTTATCGAACGTCGTCGCGGTCGGGGGGGACGTTTCCATCTACCTTGTATCCCCCGGCGGGTTGTCCTTGTTCCCCGACATCGAATATCATTTCAATGTCAACGTCCGGGGCCTCGATGTTTTTGCCGGAGCAGGCCCGTCCCTTTTCGTCGGGTTCGGCTCGGAAGGAAGAACCTTATTCGGCGGTAAGGCCTTCGGCGCCGCGCGCTACTTCTTCACACCCAGCACTGGGGTCTTTCTAAAACTTGGAATCGCCTCTAACAAGGAAGGCACAGCTGGCCTCTGGGCCATTGGAGTCTCCTTTAAGCTGTAATCCAGCATTCTGTGGCTGCCCCGTATCGAGACTGCCAAGAAGCGGTGGGGGTCGAACTGATGTCCCCGGTAGCGGAGGGCGAACCGCCGATAGTATTTTCCGCATCATGAGGAGCGGAACATGGCGTTGATGCGCCAGGGGGAACTGTCGATCCGTATCATGCGGGACGACGACCGTGATCAAGCGTTGCTCGGTTCGTGGCTCAGCGATCCGCGGGTGCTCGAATGGTGCGAGGGCCACGACCGGCCGTTCGATCTCGATCGCGTCCGAGAGTCCTACTCGCCGAGGGTTCTGGCCGGAGAGGGCGTCGAGCCCTGCATCGTGTCCGACGGAGATACGCCGGTCGGCTATCTCCAGTTCTACCCGGCGGGGCCGTTCGCCTGCGAGTACGAGATCGACGCCGGCGTCGATGCCTCGCACATCTGGGCCTTCGACCTGTTTCTCGGCGATCCGGAGCGGTGGGGCCGCGGCTTGGGCACCACGACGCTGTCGATGCTCGTGGCGTATCTTTTCGTGGAGCGCCGCGCCGAACGGGTGCTCGTCGACCCGTTCGTGGACAATGCGCGGGCGATCCGCTCGTACGAGAAGGCCGGCTTTCTCAGACGCAAGGTGCTTGCCGGACACGAGGTCCACAAAGGGCAGGCCCGGGATCGCTGGCTGATGGCGCTCGACGCGCTTGATCATCCAGTGGGCCTCACGGCGCGCCTGGCGGAGATCGACTCGGTCAATCCCAGCCTTGTGCCCGGGGCGCCCGGCGAAGGAAAGATGGCCGAGTTCATGGCGGCCTGGTGTGAAAAACGGGGCTTCGAGGTCCATCGCCGCGAGCTTGCGCCGGGCCGGTTCAACGTCGTGGCGATCAGGCGCGGCAGCGGGGGAGGGCGATCGCTCCTGTTCAACGGCCACCTCGATACCGTCGGCACGACCGGGCCGGACACGAAGCGGGTGAGGCTGGTCGACGGGCGTCTCGAGGGCCGAGGCGTGCTCGATACCAAGGGCGGTCTCGCCGCAGGCATGCTGGCGACGGCTTTGATAGCCGCCGGCGAGCTCGCCGGCGACGTCATCCTGGCGGGCGTGGCCGACGAGGAGTATGGAAGCATGGGCACGGAGGCGCTCGTGGCCGAGTGGCCGGCCGATGGGGCCGTGATGCTCGAGCCCACTTCGTTCGCGATCATTCCGCGTCACCGCGGTTTCGCCGTTGTCGAGGTCGCGTTCACGGGCCGCTCGGCTCATTCCTCGCGGCCGGAGCGTGGGGTCAACGCGGTCCACGCCGCGGCCCGCGCGACCCTGGCCCTCGTCGAGCTCGATGCGCGGTGGGCCCGGGAATCGAGCGACCTGGCCGAGCGCCCGGCGGTGCTCGTGAACCGCGTCCGCAGCACCGGCGAGACCTTCACCGTGCCGGCGCGCTGCGAGCTCACCGTCGAAGTGCGTACCACCGCGGGGAAGGCTCCGCACCAGATCGACGAAGCGATCCGAGTCGTCGGGAGCGCCGCGGCCGACGTGGAGGTGGAAGCCAAGGTCGTGTTGGCAAGGCCGCCGTTGGGCCTGCCCGACGGGCATCCTCTGGTGACCGAGCTCGCCGCGGCCCTCGGCTGCGTCCTGCATCGTGAGCCCGTGCTCACGGCGGCTCCGTACTGGACCGACGCCGCGCTTCATGCCGAGCACGGCACGCCGGCCGTCGTGCTGGGCCCCATGGGCGAGGGCCTTCACGAAGATCTCGAATGGGTTGCCCCCGAGAGCCTCACGCAGTTCGCCGAGGTGCTTGCCGGATTCATCCGCGGCTGGTGCGGCCCGGCCCGGCCTGCCCGCGACACTGCCGTCCCGCCAAACATGTCCCCCCGGGCCGGGTTGACAATCCCGAAAGTGTGACCTAGAATTCAGCGGAATGACCGTCCGCCTGCGACCGGGGCAATCTTGGGGAAAACGATCAGGAGAAACTCATGAAGACACCGATCCTAGTACTGCTGATGGCAGCCTGCGTCTTCGCCGCGCTGCCTGCCGTGGCTGAAGAGAAGTTGGAAGGCGAAGAGCTGAGGGTCATCCGCTGCACCTCCGG